>NZ_RRYX01000040.1:0-22613 GCF_014861375.1 Psychrobacter sp. FME5
GAGATTTATGGCATTTGTCTCATCGATTGATTCGTAAGATTCTGTCTCATAATCTATGCTTTGTACTCAACAAAAAACTTGGTAACCCGCCTCTTCAGTTTGAATTGCTTATTTCAAGTTGAGAGTGGGGTGATTTATAAATATTTATATAAAGAAGTTATTAACATGTAACCTACTTGATATGAGGTGAGGTTTTTTTGCGTTCGCAACATAAAGTTTCATGCTACACTTGAACTTTAGCGATGATATCGGTGCCTATGCGTATCGAATTTATTGCCGAACTGTACCAATTAATCACAGGGCAACTGCCTGCGTTTATTCCAACTCGTTCTTTGCTAATAGACTCAATTCGCAATGATATCAATACCACAAAACTGAGCACAACCGCACCTATTAGTAGTACTGCAAGGGTGCTTATAGCGACGTTCATACAGGAATGGTTTTGTTGTGAGTAATCTATAGCTTCTTTTCAATGACAGTCACTACTTAGGACATCACTATGTTTAAAGATATTTCTATCAAAGAGTTTGATCCAGTACTTGCTGAAGCAATGGCCGCAGAAAGCGTTCGTCAAGAAAACCACATCGAGCTTATTGCCTCTGAAAACTATTGCTCACAAGCAGTAATGGAAGCGCAGGGCACCGATTTAACCAATAAATATGCAGAAGGCTATCCTGGCAAGCGTTACTATGGTGGCTGTGAACATGTCGATGTTGTTGAGCAATTAGCCATTGACCGAGCAAAAGAATTGTTCGGTGCTGAGTATGTCAACGTCCAGCCACATTCAGGTAGCCAAGCAAACTCTGCGGTATTTTTAGCCTTACTTGATGCCAATGACACGGTTCTTGGTATGAGCTTAGACGCTGGTGGTCACTTGACCCATGGCGCGCACATCAACTTCTCAGGTCTTAACTACAATGCGGTGCAGTATGGCTTGGTCGAAGGCACGGGCCTCATCGATTATGATGAAGTTGAGCGTTTGGCAAAAGAGCATAAGCCTAAAATGATTATTGCTGGTTTTTCGGCGTATTCACAAGTAGTCGATTGGGCACGTTTCCGTGAAATCGCTGACGAAGTAGGCGCGTACCTTTTGGTAGATATGGCACACGTCGCTGGTCTTATCGCTGGTGGCACTTACCCAAATCCAGTACCTTTCGCCGATGTCGTGACCACCACCACACACAAAACCCTACGTGGCCCGCGCTCAGGTATGATCTTGGCTCGTGATGAAAAACTGGCGAAAAAGCTAAACTCTGCTGTTTTCCCTGGCAACCAAGGTGGGCCGTTGATGCATGTCATCGCAGCAAAAGCGATTTGCTTTAAAGAAGCCTTAGAAGATAACTTTAAGACCTATCAGCAGCAAGTGGTGAAAAACGCCCAAGCAATGGCCAAAGTTATCATCGACCGTGGCTATGAAATCATCTCTGGTGGTACTGAAAACCACTTAATGCTGATTAGCTTGGTTAAGCAAGAAATGACTGGTAAAGAAGCGGACAAATGGCTTGGCGATGCGTACATTACCGTCAATAAAAATGCCGTACCAAACGATCCAAAATCACCGTTTGTGACTTCTGGTATCCGTATCGGTACTGCAGCGTTGACCACTCGCGGTTTTGACGAAGCAGATGTCAAAGACGTTGCAGGTTGGATTTGTGATGTACTAGACAGCCGTGGCGACGAAAAAGTGATCGCTGACACACGTGAGAAAGTAAAAACGCTTTGTGCTAAAAAGCCAGTTTATGCTAAAAACCAGTAATTCTTAATTATTGGATTTTAAGCTTTAAATGAAAAACCGCTTAGCTGAATGGCTAGGCGGTTTTTTTGTGATCAGCTCACTTCTGTTTTGATATAAAATATACTACCGTCTTTTTTAACAAGTATGACGCCTTTATTAAAAGGCTTTATGGCATCTTGATTCTGCGGAATAATGGCGATGTCATTATCGAGATATCCTAACTGCGCGTCTTGTTTCACACTGGTGATATCTCCTTCAAAGTACCATAGGCTATCTTCTAAAAATTTCGTTTTTTTATCTACTATAGCTAAGGTATTGCCTTGCTCATCTTCTAATTTAAAGGTCATAGCACCTTCTATAGCCTCATCCAAAAAATTAATATAAGTTAAATCTAAAAACTTAAGGTTATTAAACTGTACTGGCACAATCTCTTTACCTAGTTTATCTACTAAGCCTACCTGAGCATTTTTGGTAACGAGGGCTATGTTATTGATAAAAGGCTCAACCTTATCGTATTTAAAGGGAACAACGGTTTTATTTTCGGTATCAATAAAGCCCCATAATTCGTCTTTTTGAGCAGGCGCCAAACCCGCTTCAAACGTGCCAATATTACCGTATTCTAAGGGTATGACCACTTGGCCGATTTTATTGATTAGCCCCATCATACCTTTTATATCAACTGCCAATAAACCTTTATCAAAATGCCAAGTATAGTCATACTGTAGAGGAATTACGATAGCTCCTGTCGTATCTATAAACCCTGATTTACCATTTTTAGTGACAGGAGCAAGACCGTCATTAAAGTCCAAAACATTCGCATATTGCAAAGGGATAACGGCGTTACCTAACTTGTCAACGAAACCATATTTATCGTCCTTTTTAACCCACACTAGACCATCAATAAATACACCAGCCTCATCGTATTGTGGTGGAGAGATGACGTTGCCTGACTTATCTAAAAAGCCGGATTTACCTGCTTGAACGATATGTATAATACCGTCGGCAGTGTGCGAGATACTGTCGAATTCCACAGCCACAATGACGTTGCCTGTACTATCGATAACGCCTCTTTTGTTTTCTTTCGTGACGATAACTAACCCCTGACTAAAGTCTTCGACAGAATCGTATTCTGTGAGGATGACTTCATAACCCACTTTATTAACAAAGCCAAATTTATAGTCTTTCTCAACGCGGGCTAATCCTTCATCGAAAGCTTCAATAGCATTGTATTGTATAGAAGTGATTTTATTTCCGCTTTGGTCAATTAAACTCCACTTATTCTCTTTTTTCACTCGAGCTAAGCCTTTATCAAACGAGTAAGCGCGATCAAACTGTTTTGGGATAATGACTTTACCTTTTTTATCTATAAATCCATAATTGCTATCAAAAGAAGAGTAGAGTCCATTTTTGGAAACGCTCGCTAAGCCTTCACTAAAGGACATAGCATCGCCGTATTGTAAAGGAACAATCTCGTCGCCTTGTTGGTTAATAAAACCATATTTATCCCCTTTTTCGACAACAGCTAAGCCTTCAGAAAACGCATCAACACGGTCATATTGCATGGGAATAATAATCTCCCCACCTTTATTAATAAATCCCCATTTATCATCCTTTGCAACACCAGCCAAGCCTTCAGAAAAAGACCCAGCATTACTATATTGTAATGGGATGACTTGCTCTCCAGTCTTATTGATGAATCCACTACTACCATTTTTCTCAACTACCGCTAAGCCTTCAGAAAAGGAATCAACATTTACATATTGTAATGGTGCGATAACTTTTCCGGTTTTATCAATAAATCCCCATTTATCTATCATGACCACATTTGCCAATGGCCGCGACATCGCGACAGCGGCCAACCCTTCTTGGAACGATTGAGCTTTATCGTATTGTAGTGGTACAACGATTTGCCCTGCGGCGTCAACATAACCATATTTGTCGTAAGTGTACGGGCTTTTAAAGGTGGCGCGCATCACTCTGGCTAATCCCTCATTTAAGCAATCAACGCTATCGTAGTTTGCTACGGGTGGCTTTTTGCATACCTCAGTCAATGAATCATTAGCCCATGTATTTTGCGCAAATAACGTTGTCGCTAGGGCAAGACTGATAGGTAGTTTTAATAGAATAGAGTTGAGGGTCATAAACATCCATAGTGGTCATCATTAGTTCAATAGTAGGTAGACAACTAAATTAAGTCCAGACAAATATCTTTATCCATGGTTATACTTGGTTTATGCTAATGAATAAAAAAAGCTGGACTACGATAGCGTAGCCCAGCCTTATTAAAATTGATTTGAATTTACTATTGAAAAAATTACATAAATGGCAATTTGGTAAATATCTGCAATACCGTAGCGTTGACGATATCAACGAAGAAAGCACCAACCATCGGTACAATCAAGAACGCTTTAGGCGATGGCAAGTAGCGATCGGTGACCGCTTGCATATTGGCAATCGCCGTTGGTGTCGCGCCCATACCAAAACCACAATGTCCTGCTGATAGTACCGCGGCATCATAATCTTTGCCCATCACTTTAAAGGTGATAAAGTAAACGTAAATAATCATAATCACAGTCTGCACCAGCAAGATGACCAATACAGGACCTGCCAAATCAGTCAGCTGCCATAATTTCAATGACAATAGCGCCATGGCTAAGAATAGACTCAATGAGGCGTTACCAAAGACATCAATCGAGCGATCAAACATATCAAAATTGAACACCGTGGTTAAGACGTTACGAATGATAACGCCACCTGCCAATGCCCAAACGAAGGTAGGCAATTCAAACCAAGTATCTTGAGCAACGAGGGTCATCACATCGGCGAAGGCCAACGCTGCGGCAAACAAAGCCAAGGTTTCGATAGTAGAGGAAGCAGTGATAAAGCGCATGCTGTCTGGTCTTTCGAAGATTTCTTTATTGCTATGCGCCGAATCTTCATCATGTTTGGTGCTATATAACGACTGCGCGCCAGCGACTTTTTCGATATCACTTGGATCAGTATTGGCAGGAGTAGGTTTTAGTCCCAGTCGTTGAATCAAGCGACGAGCAACGGGACCACCAACGATACCGCCCGCAACCAAACCATAAGTCGCAACCGCGATACCAAGCGTCGTCGCACCGACCACGCCATACTCTTGTTCTAAGGTAATACCCCACGCACCTGCAGTACCATGACCACCAGTCAGAGCGATAGAACCTGTCACTAGACCGAGCAGCGGATCAAGCCCCAATACGCTTGCCATTGCCACGCCCACGATGTCTTGCAATACGATGAAGACTGAGACGACGATAGTAAAAATCAATAATGGCGTACCACCTGCTTTGAGTCTACTAAAATCAGCGCTCAGACCAATAGAGGCAAAGAACATCAGCATGGTCGCGGTCT
This sequence comes from Psychrobacter sp. FME5, assembly GCF_014861375.1. Lineage (NCBI taxonomy): Bacteria > Pseudomonadati > Pseudomonadota > Gammaproteobacteria > Moraxellales > Moraxellaceae > Psychrobacter > Psychrobacter sp. FME5. The sequence goes on from NZ_RRYX01000040.1 coordinate 5,123, forward strand.
GTAATCCTTGATGAAAGTTGAAGCTATAGCCCCAAATGATATTGAGCATATAAACCACAATAGCAGCGACGAGGCCACCAGCAACAGGTTCTGGAATATTAAAGTCCTCTAAGAACTTCACTCTCCTCACCAAAAAGCGCCCAAGTAGCAGCACTAAAGTGGCTAATATCAAGGTGTAATAGCCATTTAAGGTAATTTCCATATGTTAATCCTTTCTATAAAAATAAATTAAACTGAATTCGGGATAAATATGGCTTTATCTCGAATTCAGGTTTTTGTCATCATACCATTCACAAAAATTAGCGTAGCAAGGAAAACGAGTGCAAGTGCTACGCACTGTAGACTAAACGAGTTTGACTCAGCTAATCGTACTTTTTGGGTTTGGTGTTATTAGCGACTAAGCATCATCCTTGGATGGCACAATAACCCACAGTTGTGGTTTACCAAAATCCTTATAAGCGTCCTCAATAATGCGCTTAAAAGTATTAAAGTCCTCTGTGTTTATGTTTTTTACCGCTATTAAATCAAGCTTTAGGTGAGTCACGTCACTATCTGTTAGACAATCCCATGCTGCATCCCAGTTGTGAGAAAAATAATTGGGGAAATCACAGGCATCGGCTAAACTGGTTAATAGCGTGGTTTTATCCAGTACCTCACCTACGCGTATATTAACAGCCTGCGTTGGAATGCTAGCATTTAGAGCTGTAGCTTTTTGGTTACTATTTTCGTTAATGTGCTGATTGCTGCTCTGATCAATATAGTAGATGGCTTGGCTCATATTATTTTACCTCTAGTTTGCGAAAGCTATCGTAGTGGTCAATGGTCAAATAATAAACGGTGGGAGGGTTGCCGCCCGTGACGATACGCCGTGCCCCGCGATGCGAAACTCCAGGAGTAGGCACGGTATATTCATGATAGTAGCTTTGCGACTGTGCGGGCAGCTTGCCTTCACGGTTATAAAAGATAGTGCCGTCTTTATGAGGATAAGGAAAAGGCCCACCTTGCTGAATCAGGGCGATGGTATTATCAATTTGCGTATCGCCCGTTATGCTTGCATTATTAGCCTGCTGCGTTTGCGTAGCTGATGTTTGTGTCTGTCTTTGAGGTTGCGATGTTGTCGTTGGTGCAGCGCTATCAGTGAGAATTGTAGGTTTAAAATTGCCTAAGAAATAAACGGCGACCGCGATGATGGCGATCAAACTAAACAAAGTAGACAGCGAGCTTCTCTTATTTTGGCGACCACCGTGGCGGTTGATATGGCTTTGATTGTTTTCAGTTGATTGATGATCTTTATGTCGGCCAGTCCTATTTGAAGGACGCTTGGGTACATCTAATTCAGGCGTTTCTAAGATACTCAACTCATTAGAGGTCACTTCAGTTGCCCGCAGTTGGTTCTTGTCATTGCGCTTACTATTAAAATAGACTTTTTGCCCGACGGCTATTGGCTGCGGTAATCGTGCTTTACTGACGTGAAAAAACACGTCTTCATCTTGATTGTTCACATCGATAAAGCCATAGCCTTTATCCTGATTCCAATGTTTTATTTCGCCACTTTGCATGAGGCTTAGTTCCTATAAAGTGTTTTTATACCAAACCCAAAAAGTAAGATTAGCTGTGTCAAACTCGTTTAGTCTACAAGGCGTAGTACTTGCACTTGTTTTCCTTGCCACTCTATTTTTTTTGAATGGTATTATTATGATGCTATCGTCAGTTATAACTAAAAGAAGTAAAAAATATTGTAACGCGCTACTGGTATAAGTTTTTCTTGCTTGCTGTGCCTACGCAGACAGAGGCTACAAAAAACTTATACCAGCAACCCTGTATACCTTTGAAAGCGGAGCAACTATAAATAATTATTTTACAGTAGACGTAATCTATCTACCGCCAATAAAAAACGCCAGCAATTAAGCTGACGTTTTTTTGTGTATTATACGCTAAGTCACGCTATAGGTGACTGCTTAAAACTATGGATTAGGCACGAGTCTCGCCTTGACCGTAAACGATCCATTTTTGTGAGGTTAGTCCTTCAAGGCCGACAGGGCCGCGAGCATGAATTTTGTCGGTTGAGATACCAATTTCGGCACCAAGCCCATATTCGAAACCATCGGCAAAACGGCTAGAGGCGTTAATCATCACGCTTGCTGAGTCGACTTCGCGGATAAACCTTTGTGACTTGGTATAGTTATCGGTAATGATAACGTCGGTATGATGGCTACCATGAGTATTGATGTGCTCAATCGCTTCATCGATGCCTGATAATACTTTTACCGCTAAAATAGGCGCGAGGTATTCGGTATCCCAGTCTTCAGAAGTGGCAGCTGAAAGATGACCGCTAAGCTTGGCATTATCATTTAAGATGGCTTGTGATTTTTCATCGAGGCGCAGTTGCATTGCATCATCAGCGGCTATAATCGCTTCGGCAATCTTTGGTAATAGCTCATTGGCGACGGCTTCGTCGACCAGTAGCGTCTCCATGGTATTACAGGTACCGTAGCGATGGGTTTTTGCATTGACGCTAACTTTGACCGCTGTCTCCGGATCAGCATCGCTATCGATAAAGGTATGACAGTTACCATCTAAATGTTTGATGACCGGTACTTTGGCATCGTTACTGATACGAGCAATCAGGCCTTTGCCGCCACGTGGAACGATGACATCGACATACTCTGTCATGGTGATAAGCTCGCCAACTGCCGCACGGTCAGTGGTTTGCAATACTTGCACGCTATGCTCAGATAGACCGGCCTTTTTTAACCCTTGCAAGATGCATTTAGCAATCGCTTGATTAGATTCAAAGGCTTCAGAACCACCGCGTAAGATAATGGCATTGCCTGATTTTAGTGCCAGAGAAGCAGCTTCGAGGGTCACGTTTGGACGCGACTCATAAATCATGCCGACCACACCAAGCGGCACACGCATTTTACCCAAATGAATACCCGATGGCTGGTAAGTCATGTCCGTGACTTCGCCGATAGGATCAGGTAGCGCGGCGACATCTTCTAGTCCTTGCAACATACCATCGAATCGTACATCGTTTAGCTCTAAACGGTCTAATAATGCGGCGTCCAAATCGTTCTTTTGTCCATTATCCATATCGATTTTATTGGCGGCTAAAATCTCTGACTTGGCATTCAACAACACCTCATGAATCGCCATGAGTGCTGAGTTTTTATCCCCAGTATTGGCAGCAGCGAGGGTACGCGAAGCTGCTCGTGCTTGCTTGCCGACAGATTGCATATATGTGGTAACGTCTGTGGTAGTCGATTGACTCATAAATTATTTTCCTTATGGTTATAGATGTTTTAAACAAATAAAGCGCCCAAAAAGGCGAAAGTTTAGCAAAAAAGCATGTTTGGATGCCTATATGGCATTATGCTATTTAACATAGAGGAGATTGAGTCGATAGTAAAGATGATTTTGTGAACAAGCTTTGCTTTACAAAGCGTTTACGACTGTCTTTATGGTCTTATAAGCAGTTCTAAATAAAATCGATACGACTGTAATAAAGTAAATAACCACGTGCTAGTGCTACTGTTATAAATGTTTCTTGCTTGCTGTCCGCAAGCGTGACAGAGGCTGCGTAAAATTGATAACAGTAGCACTCGTATCGGTTTTAAAGTGAATCAACTATATACTACATACTACTGATTTCATTTTAAGCTTTTAGGGCATAAATACTATAAGAAGTTCTAAGGAGAAAACCTCCTGTTACATGGCTTTTTTTCGTTACGTACCTTTAACAGAACTGTGCTGTAACTACTAAGGTAGTGATGGGTAATCGTCAGTATAGTGAGCGATAAGTTAATTGATGGTCAAGCTATTAATAAGATAACTAGCAAGATCTAAATAAATACTGATGATGGAGAATAAAATGGCGATTAAAAGTAACATGTATAAAAACGGGTTAATGGTTGGTTTGGTCGCGGCGGCATTGACCCTAAGTGCGTGTGGCAAAAAAGATGAGCCGCCGATGGAAACTGATCCAGCGGTTGATGCCCAGGCGCCAGTAGAGCAAGAAGCGGTGGGTGCAAATGATGATGTCGCTGTTGCTAGTGCAAATGACATTAATAATGATACCGACACTGTGGTCATGACCGATGACGAAATCATGAATGATGATGTTGCAGTCGCCACTGCCGATGATGAAGCAGAAGTCATGGATGGTAGTGAATCTGAGGAACACGTCTCGACTTATTAGGCCATTCAATTTAAGGTGCTAGATAAAACAACGCCTAGTACGCTAAAGTGATAAAATAAAGCTCAGCACTGTCAATGCAGTCTGAGCTTTATTTTATCCGTTATTTGGTCGCTCACTAAATATAGCTGTAATGGCGGTTTTAAACATAGGGTTTGCCTTTTTACTGCGTAATAAGCGACAATGTGACATTTTTCTGTTTGTCTCATTAGCTGTCATGCTATCGCGTTAAGACGATGGTTGCTATTTATAGCGATAGCAGCTGATATCGTACTATTTACTTGTATCCACTTATTACTTGTATTCACGTTTTCACTCATATTTATTGGAAGTCTGCTAAACCATGCTTGATACTGCAAAGAATCCGACTCGGCCTATCGCCTTAGATTTACAAGACATTCATAAAAGCTTCGGCTCGCTTGCTGTGCTAAAAGGGGTGTCTCTTACCGCCTACGACGGTGACGTCATCTCTATTTTGGGCTCATCTGGCTCAGGTAAATCTACATTGCTGCGCTGTATCAATTTGCTCGAAAAGCCCAATCAGGGTCGCATCATCATCGGTAACGACGAGCTGATGCTAAAACCTGCCAAGTCAGGCGAGTTGCAAGCAGCAGATGTCAAACAGTTAGAAAGCTTGCGCGCGCGCGTGGGTTTTGTGTTTCAGAACTTCAACTTGTGGCCGCACAAAACGATTTTGCAAAATATTATCGAAGGGCCAACGCAAGTCTTAAAAATTAAAAAAGACCAAGCCATTAGCGATGCGGAAAAGCTACTCGATAAAGTAGGTTTACTCGATAAAAAAGACGCTTATCCAGCGAATTTATCAGGTGGTCAACGCCAGCGTGTCGCTATAGCGCGCGCTCTAGCGATGCAGCCGCAAGTACTGTTGTTTGATGAGCCAACCTCAGCGCTAGACCCTGAGCTGGTCAACGAAGTGCTGGCTGTGATGCGCGAGTTGGCAGCAGAAGGGCGTACGATGCTGATTGTTACCCATGAGATGCGTTTTGCTCGTGAGGTCTCCAGCAAGGTAGTCTTTTTACATCAAGGCGTGATCGAAGAAATTGGCACGCCTGAACAAGTCTTTGATAATCCTACCTCTGCGCGCGTCAAAGACTTTATGGCCTCGCATCGCCAAAACAGCTAATCTGGCATTTAGCCCCTGTTTATCTTCAAGCAGCACGTGGCTATTTACCTTATTACAATCGTATCGACTTTATTTAGAACTGCCTATATCCTCAATTTATTTAAACTATAGAAACTACTGTTTAGTAAGCATCGTTGATTATTTATTACCCATTAATAACAGTCGGTATGCAAAACGTTTGTTTTTGATATTTTACTCAGGTATTATCAGAAGGTTTATAAGTGGTCGATATGACGGCTGCTTGTCTATTCTGCTATCTATATTGTTTGTCTGGCAGGGACGTCAGAGAACGCTATATTAGAGCAACCATATATTAAAACTCCCCTATTAAAATCCCATCAGAATTTAAGGAATGTATGATGTCGAATTCTCGCCTATTGTGGTCATCGATGACCGTCACTGTAGCATTGATGCTGAGTGCTTGTAGTCAACCAGCTGATGAAGCTACTGATACCAACGCTGATGCACCTGCGGCAGAAACGGCTGGCAAGACCATTCGTATCGCCACCGAAGGCGCTTATCCTCCTTTTAACTATACCAATGCTGATGGTAGCTTGGCAGGGTTCGACATCGATGTTGCCAATGCCTTATGTGACCAGATGCAAGCCAAGTGTGACATCGTCGCACAAGATTGGGACGGTATCATTCCAGGTCTATTGGCGCAAAAATATGACGCCGTCATCGCTGGGATGTCTATCACTGACGAACGTCAAGAAAAGGTCGATTTTAGCGAGCCTTACTTTGCCAATACCATGGTATGGCTGACAGATAATGATGGTAGTTTTGATCCTAAGACTATTAAAGACTTGACGCTCGGTGGTCAGCGTTCAACGACGCCTGGTGCTTATCTGCAAGATAATTATGAAGGCAAAGACGGTAATACTGTCCAGTTGTATGACAATTATGACAATGCCTATTTAGACCTAAAATCTGGTCGTAGCGATGCGGTATTGGCCGAAAAAGTCTCTGCTAAATCATGGTTAGCAGACAATACCAAAGGCTTCGGTATCGTGGGTGATGAGATTGATAACGATGACAATATTGCCATTGCTGTGCGTAAAGGTGATCCAATCAGAGACGACTTTAATAAAGCGTTGAGCGAAATCCGTAGTAACGGTGAGCTTGCTCGTCTCGAACAGGAAAACTTTGGTCAATAATTTTGATTGATAGGTTTCAATCAATAATCTTTGAGCAACCAATTGCGGATCAATAAACGGCTGGTAAATATATTAAGGAATAATACCTATGATAATTTCAATGACATCATCAATGAGCAAAAAAGCCTTGTGGCTTGCCCCACTAAGTGCAGCCATGCTAATGCTGACAGCTTGTAACAATAGCTCAGCACCGGTAGATAATGCAGAAACTGATGCGGCAGCTGAAGCGCCTCTAAACATCAAAATCGCCACAGAATCAAGCTATAAGCCTTTTAGCTACACCGATGCCGATGGCAAACTGATCGGCTATGAAATTGAGCTGGTTGATGCGTTATGTGCGCAAATGAAAGCGGAGTGTGAGGTCGTCTCGCAAGATTGGGACGGTTTGATTCCAGGCTTGAATGCGCAGAAGTTTGATGCGGCTATCGCTGGTATGTCAATCACGCCTGAACGCAAAGAGGTTGTGGACTTCAGCGACCCTTACTTTCATACCGGTATTATCTTAATTGGTAAAAAAGGTGATGACATCAGTGTAGAAGGCCTAAAAGATCAGCCTATTGCGTCACAGCGCTCAACGGTTGCTTCACAGTATTTGCAAGATGAACATAAAGATGCGGATATCAAGCTTTATGACACTCAAGACAACGCTTATCTAGACCTCACGTCAGGTCGAGTACGCGGCATGATGTCTGACAAAGTAACAGGCATCGACTGGTTAAAAACCGAAGCCGGTAAAGACTACGAAGTCAAAGGCCAAGAAATCAGCACCAGCGACGACGCCATGGGTATTGCTTTCCGTAAAGGCGATCCATTGGTTGCTAAATTTAATACAGCCTTAGCTGAGTTAAAAGACAACGGCACTTATGATCAAATAACGGGCAGTTACTTTGGTACCAGCTCGACCACTGCGGCGCAAAAAGCAGTCGTGACCAATAGTGTCGAAGAGGGTGTTGTTGATAACAGTGTTGATAACATTGTTAATAGTAACGCAATCACCGCTGAAGAAGAGCAAGCAGAAGCGGCAGCTAATTAATACGACAGCTAATGGATAACGTTGTATTTTTTACCGTGTTTTCTCAAAGTAAAAATCAAGGACGATTATGAGCAACCATTGTGTCCCAGCCATCACCGTGACGGGCAAAACGATCATGAATTCTGTAACAACGAGTCATAAGTCAACGTCATTGCTGGTACTGGCGGCGCTCTTAGCTTTAGGTGGCTGTAGCAATAATCAAGAGAGTGCTACTGAGACCAATACGCAGGTTACTGAGAACACTGCGGCAACAACTGATGAAGTATTGCGCATCGGTACTGAGGGCGCTTATGCCCCTTTTAACTATACCAATGCCGATGGGACGTTGGGTGGCTTTGATGTTGAAATAGCCAATGCCATCTGTGCTGATATGCAAGTGAGCTGTGAAATCATGGCGCAAGACTGGGACGGTATTATCCCTGGTCTAAAGGCGGGTAAGTATGATGCCATTGTCGCGGCGATGTCGGTAACACCTGAACGCGCCAAACAAGTTGCCTTCACAGATCCGTACTTTAGCAATGCATTGGTTTTTTTAGCCAAAAAAGACAGCAGTTTTGATCCGAGCAGTAGCAGCGATATTAATGCACACTCTATTGCCGCGCAGCGCTCGACCATCTCCTCGCAGTGGTTAGAAGATGTTTATCCAAAAGCCAATATGAAGCTATATGATACGCTGAGTAATGCCTTTTTGGATTTGGGTTCTGGTCGCGTCGATGCCATGATTTCTGACAAGCTGCCAGCGATAGAATGGCTTGGCTCACCGTCAGGTAGTGATTATGTGCTAAAAGGTGATGATATTGATATCAATGATAATTTTGCCATTGCTGTACGTCCTGACGATGAAGCGTTACAAGCGAAGATTAATCAATCATTGGCTAACCTAAAGTCTAATGGCACTTATGACAAAATCAATCAAAAATATTTTGCCGTGCCAGCCAGTGCGACAGCCACAGAAACTCCAATCGTAGATAGCGCTGCACAATAGCCATAATCACTCAGTATTATTGTCGCATTAATGACTGTATTACTGTTGTATGAATAAGCAGAAAGACATTACCAGTGGTGATGTCTTTTTTTATTTTATGGGTAATTGACTGTCAACTTTGGTCAAACCTCTGTTATTTATTTAATATTAATCGCTATAAGTGCCTATTTAAGCAGCGCTTTTACGTGTCAGTATTAACATAGCGGCGAGCGAATATGATAAAATCAGCGCTCATTTCTACTGTGTCAATTACCGCAGCAATAATCGTATGCATCTGACGTCAATCTATGACGCAAGCGGCCATTATCTATTTGGTCTACAATACGTTTATCAGCAGCGCTCAGCTATTGATGCTGATTCTTTTAACTCATATTTTGCAACTTGCTAATATAAAGAGACTGAGTGGATAATTGTGTTTGATTTACAAGGATTTGGCGCGCTTTTATTGAGCGGCGCTACCGTCACCATAAAGCTTGCTATGACCAGCTTAATCATCGGTTTGGCTCTAGGCCTGCTCGGTGCGACAGCGAAACTGTCTAATATCTGGCTGTTGCGTAAACTTGCGACTGTCTATACCGCTACGATGCGCGGTATTCCTGAGTTGCTGTTGGTACTGTTTATCTATTATGGCGGTTCTATACTGCTAATGAGCGTCCTCAAAAAGTTTGGCTATAACGACTATGTCGAAATTAGTGCTTTTTGGGGCGGGGTGATGGCGCTGTCTATTGCTTTTGGGGCTTATGCGACTGAAATTTTCCGCATGTCGATTCAAGAGATTCCGATAGGGCAAAATGAAGCGGCGCAAGCGATTGGGATGCGTCCTTTTCAGACTTTTTATCGTATTACCTTACCGCAAGTATGGCAGATTGCATTGCCAGGACTGGGCAATTTATTTTTGGTATTGCTCAAAGACACGGCATTGGTCTCGGTCGTGGGTCTCAAGGATATCATGTATCAATCTTCGCGTGCGGCGCAGTCAACACAGCAGCCATTTACCTTTTATATGGCAGCGGCGATTATCTATTTGGGTCTGACCATGTTGATTACTGGCTTTATGATGTGGCTTGAATGGCGCGCCAATCCAGCGGCGCGCTATGCTAAAAAGCTCAGCCGTCAAACCACTCACCGTCAATCGACCATAGGGTAGAGGAGAGATACTATGGATTGGAATTGGCAGGTCATTTTTGACCATATCCCTGACTTACTTGGTGGCGCGGTATTGACCGTACAGCTGGTGGTGTTCTCAGGGGTTATCGGGCTGTTATTTGGTTTGATTTTGGCGTTATTGCGGCTGTCCAAAAGTTGGACAGTGCAGGTGTTACCGTTTTTATATATTTTCTTTTTCCGCGGTACACCGTTACTGGTGCAGATATTTTTGATTTACTACGGTCTTGGTCAATTTGAAGCCGTACGTGAGTCGTTCTTATGGGAGCCGGTACTTAGCCAAGCTTACTGGTGTGCCATCATTGCCTTTACTTTAAATACCAGCGCGTACTTAGCCGAGATTATTCGTGGTGCTATTCAGAATATCCCTGTAGGTGAGCTTGAAGCCGCCGACGCGATTGGTATGTCAAAATGGCAAAAGCTGACGCGTATTACTTTACCGCGTGCCTTTGGTATTGTCATTCCAGCTTACAGTAATGAAGTTATCTTTATGCTAAAGGGTAGTGCGCTAGCCTCCACCATCGCCTTGATGGACATCACTGGCGTCGCGCGGACGATTAGTGCGCGGACTTATACCTTGATGGAGTTATTCTTTGCCGCCGGTATTGTCTATATTTTATTATCGTGGGTGATTCTATTTAGCTTTAGATTGTTTGAAAAGCGTATGAACCGTCACGCAAGTTATGTGCCACCAGATGTGATTACCAATACCATTCCTTAATGGTTTAGGGTTAATGGTAATGGTAATGGTAATGGTAATGGTAATGGTAATGGTAGATATAGTGGATTCATTTTAGAAAAGATACAGTGTTATTGCCTGTATTTTTTGCTTGCTGTTTGCAGGTGAGACAGATCCTATAGTGCTGTAATTACTCCTGATAATAATAGCCATCCTTTGTTTTGAGAGTTTAGTATGAGCCAATCGCCCCATATGTCTATCGCTAGTGCCATTGTTGATAGCGTCAATAACAGTGATAATAATCATAGCGCGAAAAACACCAATGAGCAGTTACGGGCGACTATCGGTAAAGTTGTCTGCGTCGGTCGCAACTATGCCGCGCATGCTCGTGAATTGGGCAATGAAGTGCCTACTTCGCCGATGCTGTTTATGAAGCCAGCGTCTTCAGTTGTTTCTATGCGTGATGGTATTGTGCGTCCAAATCCAGAGCAGTTTGGTGAGACGCATTACGAGGCCGAGCTATGTATTCAGCTGTCAGCAGATTTATCTGCAGCAACGATTGAACAGGCTAAGCAAGCAATTGGTGGCGTGACCTTAGGGTTGGATTTGACCTTGCGTGAGCTACAATCTAAGCTAAAAGAAAAAGGTCATCCGTGGGAGCGCGCTAAGTGCTTCGATGGTGCTTGCGTGCTAGGTGATTGGCTTGATCCACAAGCGTTCGCTGACTTCAAAAACGTACATTATCAGCTGACTATCAATGATGAGCTCAAGCAAGATGGCGATAGCGCTTTGATGCTATTTCCAGTCTATGAATTACTGGTCAATATCAGCCATGCTTTTAGCCTGCAAGCTGGTGATGTCATTATGACCGGTACGCCAAGTGGCGTTGGGGTATTGCAGGCAGGTGATGCGCTAATGCTAAAACTTGGCGCGCATCAATGGCAAACTCACGTCGCATAAATGATAAACGAGTTACTTGTTATAAAATCTTTAATAAACATCAATGTAAAAATTATTATTTATAAACAATATAGTGCTAACAATTATAGGTTTTTTTAGCCTCTGTCGCACCTGCGCACAGCAAGTAAGAAAAATCTATAGTCAGGAGCAGGTTAAACTAACCTCAAATTTGATTTGGGGTTTTTTTGACGAATGTATTATGATAATAAAAATGTATCGTGACAATAAAACTACCCGATAGTTAAATGATTTTCTTCTGTTTGTCATCTTTACAGGATAGTATGGCAAACTCCCCTCCATTGCTTGATGTATAAAAATTATGCGCAGTCCAAAATCCCTAAATACCATTCATGATTTATTTGCGACAACTCGGCGTCCACCTGAAACCGATAGCGAATCTGACTTTCAAGGTGATGTGTATGAAGAGTTGGATAAGCTTGAATATATTTATATGGATGAGCAGTCAGCAGAAGTTGTAGATAATAATGATAGCCAGCCGTATCAACCTATCTCTTTGGTTGATTTTTTTGAAGGCTTGGCCCAGCTTGCAACGATGGGCGTGGTTGAGGTCACCGATATCGTAGAGGCCATCCATCGTGAAGTTCTGTTACGTCCGTTAGGGCGTTTTAATGAAGGCAATCTCAATCGATGGCAGCGCGGTATCACGGGGCGAATTTATGGCACGGTACGCAATGCGATGCAATTGGTTGGCAACAACATCGCTGTTGGACTGCGACTCTATAACAATGTTGTGAAACCAAAAAAAGTACAACCGCTACCGAAAAACTTACGCCGCCTCGTTAATATTTTAAATGGCGTGATGGGCGATCATCTCATCAATCATGACAATCCACTGGCAGTTTCGATGACGTTGTATGATAAAAATAATTGTATTCAAAGTGGCGAGTTATCAGGGCGGGTGATTGTTTTATGCCACGGGCTTTGCATGAGTCATTTAAGCTGGCAGGTATCTGGAGAGGATAATCTAGGTGATACGCTGGTCAACAAGATGTCAGATTCGACCGTTTTGTATTTAAATTACAATACAGGTCGCCGTATCTCTAGTAATGGACGCAGCTTTGCTAGAGTGTTGCAAAACATGCTCGATAGTCATCCTGATATCACCCAGATCGATTTAATCGGTCACAGTATGGGGGGGTTGGTGAGTCGTAGCGCGCTGTTTTATGGTAAAGAACAAGGCTTTAGCTGGGTGGAGCGCGTCGGCAATCTTGTCACTTTAGGCTCGCCGCATCATGGCGCGAGTTTGGAGCGGATTGGTAATTTTGTGCAATATAAAATCGCTAAACTGCCTTTTGCAGGGTCATTGGCCAAGTTGGGCGATTTGCGTAGTGCGGGTATTATTGATTTGCGTTATGGCAGTATTCGCGATGCCGACTGGAAGTCTTTAGAAGGGCGCAGTGTATTGCCAGCAGAGTTCCGTCATCCAACGCGCCTACCTTTGCATGTGAATACCTATTTAGTGGCGGCGGCTATGATTGAGACGCATTATGAAAATAAAACCACAAGCTTACTGGGTGATGGACTGGTTTCAGTAGAATCGGCACTTGGTGAATATACCGAAGAGCATACTTTGGCAGTACCAGAGGGTCATAAGGCGATTTTTTATGGTGTCAATCATATGAATCTCATTTATAACGATAGAGTACATCAGCAAGTCGTTGCTTGGCTGTTAGAGAATAAACTGGGCGATGCACATGAAGAAAAATATGGCATTGACTCTCGTATCTACTCTTATCCGGTAGAGGATGAAGCTTAAATAATAAAAGCAATAAAAACCCCTCAAGCATCATACTTGAGGGGTTTTTATTGCTCATTCGGTTAAATACTACTCAGCAAATATCGCTGCCACATCGTCTTTATTAAACTTGTAAACTTCACCGCAAAATCCGCAATCCATCTCAAAAGTTCCGCCTTGCTCTTCGACGATATCTAACGCTTCCGCTTCACCGATTTGCTCGATGGCTGTCTCGCATTTCTCGCGAGAGCAGGTACAACCAAAAGATAATGGCACAGGAGCAGGAGCAACGACATTTTCTTCATTATATAAGCGATAAAGAATTTCGTTAGTATCCAGCGTGGTCAGCTCTTTTGCCTTGACCGTGCGGGTTAAAATGCTCAAACGCGTCCACAAATCATCATCGATACCAGCGTCTTCATTTTGCTCGACTTCATAGGTTTCTGCCGCCGTACGCGGTAGCATTTGTACCAAGATACCACCAGCTTGCAAGCCATCAGAGGCCAAGTTAATGAGCGTCGGGATTTGTGCCGATTGCTTTTGATAATGGGCTAAGCAGTCCGCCAAATTGTCATGGCTACGCTCAACGATACCTTGATACGGTTCGCCGCCTTCGGGCTGGATATTAATAAACAGCACGCCTTGCCCCGTCGCACCCAGCTCAGCAAAAGCTTCTTTGGCATGGGTCATGTTTTCCCAAGCCTGTACTTGCGCTTCAGTGTCACCTTTCCAGCTGGCAAGCGCGCGGATGATACCGTTTTGGTCACACTCAGCCATCGCCCAATTGAGTAAGCTATCGCTATCAGATGATTGCAATTGAATCGACAAGCGGCCGTTGATTTTAACGGTGCTGATTAGCAAGCTCGCTGCCGTTAGCATCTCGCCCAATAAACGTTTCAGCGCTTCGGGGTAGGGCTTTTGGGCAATAGTGCTCGCATAGCTGCGTGATAGGCGCACCACATCACCGCGCACTGGTGAATCTTCAATAAAAAAGCGTTGACGGACGTCGTTTTCGCTATGGTTGTCAGTGGTTTGGTCGTCATTACTTGGGGTCTGCGTATCTTGTGTCATAGGTCGTTTATAGTATTAAGAAGTTGTTAGCTTTATGGGGATTCATCGTGATTTATCAATTGTGCTTATAGATTTTTCAGTATTTTGAAGGGAGGTATAAATAATAAATGTCAGTATGAATTTTTTAAACAGCGATGAATATACTTGCTCATAGCGTTTGTTTTATTTGATAGCCCAAAGTGTATAAGCCTGAAATTATTAAATATAACACTCATCAAAAAAAGTTTACCTTCGCACGCCAATTTGTTGTACAGTAACATTAAGTTGCATTGTGATAAGTAATAGCAACAACCGCATGGATGCGTGGCAATCAGGTCAACGAATAAGACTTACGTCGTCCAAGCACTCATTCAATCTTGTGTTAATGTGATAAAAGGATGTATCCCATGAGCTACTCACTTTCCAAACCGTTGACTCTGGCTGCCTTTATGGCGCTAGGCCTAGCAGGTTGTAATAACAGCAATCAAGCCACCACTGAAGCGACGCCAGCAGATGGTGAAAACACCACAGAAGCGGCAGCAAATGCTAATGGCACCTTAAAAAAGATTAAAGACTCGGGCACTATCGTAGTCGGCCACCGTGATTCCTCTATTCCATTTTCTTATATCGCTGACGATCCTAATCAGCCGATTGGTTATGCGCACGATTTAGAGATGAAAGTGGTGGATGCGGTAAAAGAAAAACTGAATATGCCCGATCTAAAAATTCGCTATAACCTCATCACCTCGCAAACGCGAATTCCATTGGTACAAAACGGTACGGTAGACTTTGAGTGTGGCTCAACCACCAACAACGAAGAGCGTCAAAAGCAAGTTGGTTTCTCTAACGGCTTCTTTGAAATTGGTACGCGTCTATTGACCAACAAAAACTCTGGCATTCAAGACTTTGAAGACCTAAAAGGTAAAACACTGGTCACTACCGCAGGGACGACCTCAGAGCGTTATATCCGTCAGTACAATGACGAAAACAAAATGGATACCAATATCATTTCAGCAAAAGATCATGGCGAAGGCTTCCTGATGCTAGAAAATGGTCGTGCTGATGCCTTTATGATGGATGATGTGTTGCTGGCTGGCGAAAAAGCCAAAGCAAAAAATCCTGATGAATGGGTCATCGTTGGTGAACCACAATCGTTTGAGATTTATGGTTGTATGATGCGTAAGGATGACCCTGAATTCAAAGCGGTCGTTGATGAAGCGTTAGCCAATGTCTTTAAGTCAGGCGAAATCAATGCCATCTATGACAAATGGTTCTTAAACCCAATTCCACCAAAAAACGTCAATCTAAACTTTGAGATGTCTGACAACTTAAAAGCCCTGATTGCCAATCCACATGATGGTACTCAGCCGAAAGTTGCGACGGCAGAATAATGGTTGTTTTTTAGCATAGCTTGCTTACGCGTGCCGACTGAGATCAATGTCTGTCTGCGCACGTAGGCTTTTTAACCGTTGTTCGGAGAGACGACCATGAATTATAGCTGGAACTGGGGTGTGCTCTTTGAGCAAACGGGTATCGGTAACGAGCTTTATCTCCATTGGATGATTACGGGTCTTGGCTGGTTACTATTGATTGGTAGTATAGCCTGGGCTATAGCCATGGTCGTGGGTACTGTGTTTGGCATCATGCGCACCTTACCCAATAAAGCCGCCCGTGCAATTGGTACGGCTTATGTGACTTTTTTTCGTAATATTCCTTTGCTTGTTCAACTATTTTTTTGGTTTTATATTGCCCCTGGTTGGCTCACGCCGACGATTCAAGAGTGGTGGTATAAAGACTTGTCTCCAAATACCTCCGCCATGCTATCAGCGAGTATTGGTCTTGGCTTATTTACCGCGGCGCGTATTGTCGAGCAAGTACGTACTGGTATCGAATCGTTGCCTGAAGGGCAAATCAATGCCGCCTATGCGCTGGGATTCAGTATTCCACAAGCTTATAAAGAAGTGCTGTTACCACAAGCGTTTCGCGTTATTCTTCCCCCGCTTAGCTCAGAGCTGACCAACTGTTTTAAAAACGCGTCGGTGGCGTCTTTGGTCGGGGTCATGGAGCTGATTAGCCAGACCAAAACCATCAGTGAATATACCCAAAACAGCCTCGAAATTTATACCTATGCGACCATTATTTATTTGGTATTTAATCTGTCGTTGATAGCTATTATGGGATTAATCGAGCGTAAATTGCGCGTGCCTGGGCTTATTGCAGGGAGTCAGAAATGAATATGATGACTGAGCTTGCAACGGCTTATCCAGGTTTGATGGGTGGCATGATTACCACTCTAAAAGTATTGTTTTTGGCCATTCTTGGTGGTATTAGTTTGGGTACGGTATTGGCGTTGATGCGCTTATCTGGTATCAAGGCGTTAGAAATTCCTGCCAAGCTATACGTCAATTACTTCCGCTCAGTCCCGCTATTACTGGTATTGCTGTGGTTTTATTTTGCTGTACCGATGATTTATTTTTGGATAGCCGGTAAGTATCTGCAACTTGATACTGCTTTTACCTCGTGTGTGGTCGCTTTTATGATGTTTGAGGCGGCTTATTTTTCAGAGGTGGTGCGCGCTGGTATTCAGTCGATTGGTAGTGGGCAGGTCAATGCAGCGAAAGCGCTGGGCATGACCTATGGGCAGACCATGCGTTTGGTTATTTTGCCGCAAGCATTTCGTAAGATGCTGCCATTAATTTTGCAGCAATGTATTATTTTATTTCAAGATACGACCCTGGTCTTTGCCATCGGTTTGACGGACTTTTTCCGTGCCGCCTATGTTCGTGGTGAGTTAATGGGTTTATTAACGCCTTATATCTTAGGGGCGGGTGCTGTTTATTTTGTCATTAGTTTAAGCGCGTCGATTGGCGTGCAGCAATTGCAAAAGCGTTTCAGATTTTAATATAGTAAGTTCAATATAAAAGCGGTACAGCGGGACTGGTATACATTTTTTGCAGCCTCTGTCAGCGTAGACACAGCAAGCAAGAAAAATTTATACCAGTTCTGCGTCATATCATAATGTGGTGGTGTATCAGAAAGTATGCTGAGGAGATAAAAGGAGGGTGACAGTCAAAGCAAGATGATATATTTGAGGTTATGAAGACACAAATAGATATCAGCTGCCCCGACTGTCACAGTCCCAGTTTAAAGAAAAACGGCATAAAAAGCTATGGCAAGCAGAACTACCAATGCAAGGACTGCAAACGTCAATTTATTGGCGATCATGCGTTAACCTATCACGGCTGTCATTCTAAAATAGAAGACATCATACGGCTAATGATGGTTAGAGGTTGCGGCGTTAGAGACATAGCTGTTATAGCCTCAGTCAGTATCGGTAAAGTATTGAGCACCATAGGCTCATCTGTTTA
>NZ_RRYX01000041.1:0-22261 GCF_014861375.1 Psychrobacter sp. FME5
GATCTGTATTTGTGTCTTCATAACCTCAAATATATCATCTTGCTTTGGCTGTCACCCTCATTTCATCTCCTCAGCATACTTTCTGACACACCACCAGTCTTTAATTTACCAAAACGGGTTCTACAGTTTTTTCAGCATAGCTTATAGATGCCATATTGTAGTTATGAAGCTATTTCTGAACCGAGGATTTTAATTGTTATTTAGAGACTATTTATATTTAGACCGTGAGATCTCACTCTCTCGATAACTATTTGCCACTAGAAGAAAAGAGAATCAGTATTTGAATAAAATCCCCTTGTTAATCATTTTAAATTAGTTGACTACTACACTCGCTACAAAAGCAATGTAAGATTCAAGCTTGTAAAGACCATAGTCATTGTCTTAGAATGGCATTGTTAACGATAATATCTGTTTTGTTAAGAATTCTTTCTGAAATTCTTTGAAATGATGTTCTAAGTTAGTGCGCCCCCTTACTTATAAATGTTACCTATGCATCATCAGCATGCTGGTAATACGATGACCCTATCATGTCTACTAAGCGCTACAAGCTTGTTTTACGATATTCATCACCGGTAACGATGTGGTTCGGCATGTTGGTCGCATGTTTTGCTTGGATCATGCACATCACGCTGTTGCTCACACCTCTATGGGATGATAATGCCCACTTAGGTCATGGTATCTGTGCAGAGCTTGCACCGATTGTATCGGCAGCCAAACAGTATGAGCAAATACAGACTGATATTGCGCAAACGAATCACAACATACCCATTGATAGTGCCGCTCGTCATTTCCTTCATCATAATGCATCCTTATCTTTAGCATCGCCTGCGACCGTTAAGCCAGTCATAACGGTTGATGCTGCACCTTCACAGGAAGCCTTATATAGCAAAGATAAGATTGAAAGCTCTGAATCTAACCCTGATGCCGTAAAATACAGTGGCTGCGACCTTTGCACTGCCATGTCTGCGGCACTATTGCCAGTCGCTTTTACACATACTGACTCGGCTTTGATTGAGCTATCTACTGTCTCAGTCACGTTTTTGTATCGCTCACATACCTACTCTCCTAGTAATTTTTTACGACCCCTCGCACGCGCTCCACCATCAGACACACCCATATAATTATCCATATTTATAGTCAAATATTTTTAGAGCATTAATGACAATGCTCTCAATCAACGCGCTCATTTGACGCTCTGATTGAGGCACTTGTACCTATTTGCCTAAAATACTGTACTCAAAATACTATCTATTTATATCGGAAAATATTCGGTCAGTGCCTACTCTAAGCCCATAAATGACTTGGCTTACATTGCATCTTGGTAAAAACTGAATAACCGATTTCATAAAATATTTTTGCAAATTTCTAGGGAAATAAGATGTCATCTTCATTAATGAACGCTGTACCTATTTTAAAACTAAGTGTTTTAGCCTTGTCTTTATTGCCTATCAGTAGCGCTTATGCCGATTCTACAACCGTAAAGGCGTATATGCATACTACGGATGATGAGCCACATACTCAATTGCCAGCAATCGTCGTTTATGCGACAGCAGCAGATAAGCCATCTAGTACCGATGCACTTGGAACAGCAACCAGCCTTAATCAAAAATTTATTAGTAGCAAACAAGTGGCAAGCAGTGATACGGCCACTATACTGACAAAAATACCCGGTCTGAATGTCCAAAGTGCTGGTGGTATATCAAACTTGCCCGTGATGAGAGGCTTGGCGGACAACCGTCTGCGTATCTTAGTAGATGGCGTTGACTCAATCGCCTCCTGTCCAAACAGTATGAACTCACCCTTGTCTTATATTGCGCCAAGCGCTATAGACAAGACCACCGTTTATGCAGGTGTGACGCCTGTGAGTGTCGGTGGTAATAGTATTGGCGGTACTATCGTTGTCGAAACAGCAGAGCCTATCTTTTCAACAGATAGCAACATACTAACTTCAGGTGAAATTGGCACATTTTATCGTAGTAATGGTGACGCCTATGGGGCTAACTTGTCGACCACAGCGGCAAACGATCAGCTTAGCCTCACCTATAAAGGCAGCTTCGCACAGGCAGATAACTATAAAGCTGGTGGTGATTTTAAATCTTATACCCAAACAGGTAACCCTAATAAAACATTAGCGAAAGACGAAGTTGGTTCAACCGCTTATGAAAGCAAAAATCAGTCATTAGACATTGCTTATAAGAGTGGCAATCATCTGCTACAAGGAACTTATCTGTGGCAAAACGTCCCAAAAGAGCTATATCCAAATCAGCGGATGGACATGCTCGACAATCAGCTTGACCGCATTAATTTGCGTTACAAAAGCGAGTTAAATTGGGGGCAGTTAGAAGCACAGGCCTATCATGAAAAAGTCGATCACTATATGAACTTTGGAGACGACAAACAGTTCTTATATGGCGCCGCCACAGGTATGCCTATGAATACTAATAGCAAGACTATTGGAGCCAATATTAAAGGTATTATCGATTTAACCAACCAAGGCACGATCAATATAGGTGCTGAATATCAAGACTATACCCTTGATGACACATGGGCGGCATCTGGCGACGGTATGATGTCGCCAAATGACTTTCAAAATATCAACAATGGTCAACGTCAGCGTATCGGTATTTATGGCGAGTGGGAAAAAGCCATCTCTTCTGAATGGACGACCCAGCTTGGTGCGCGCTATGAAAACGTACGTACCAGTGCTGATGAAGTACATGGCTATCAAATCGGTGGTCAAAACAATATGACCAATCAGCTGCGAGATAGCGCTAACTTTAATGTCAGTGACCGTAGCAGCACTGACCACAACATCGACGTTACCGCGATTGGCCGCTACAACATTGATGCACAAAAAACCTTAGAATTGGGGCTTTCTCATAAAGAACGTACACCCAGTCTCTATGAGCGTTATACGTGGTCGACATGGCCCATGGCGGCTGTCATGAATAACACTGTTGGTGATGGCAATGGCTATTTTGGTGATCCTAATCTGCGTTCTGAAAAATCCAATACACTGTCTGCCACCCTAAATTGGCGCGGTGCTGGAAATAGCTGGGGTGTCAAAGCCACACCTTACTATTCAAAAATAGATGACTATGTCGATGCCGTACAGTCGGATCGTATGACGAACACAGCGGCTGACACTCACACCGCCGACCAATACAACGTACTGCGTTATACCAACCAAGATGCTGAGATATACGGCATCGACCTGACAGCCGATCGAGAATTGACATCCAATGCTTGGGGAAACTGGGGGATATCCGGATCACTTAACTACACCAAAGGAAAAAATAAAGACAGCGGATCAGACTTATATAACATCATGCCATTCAATGGCAGTGTTGCCCTAAATCGGGAAAACAACGGTTGGAAAAACCAAATTGAAGTGGTTGGTGTTTCAGCTAAAAAGGATGTATCCACCCCTCGCAACGAAATTAAAACAGCAGGCTATGGCTTATTAAATCTCAATACAGGCTATCAGTTCAAACAGGTAGCGATTGAGGCTGGTATCGACAATGTCTTTGACAAAAACCATGCCCTACCTTTAGGCGGTGCCTACATGGGGCAAGGTAGAACTATGTCTATGAATAAGGAGATAGATGGCAGCTCTAACTGGGGCACGGCTATACCTGGCGCGGGTCGCTCATTCTATGTAGGTGTTAACTATAAGTTTTAGGTGTCATTAAGATAGATTGTTAACTGACTTTATTTCTCTTATACCATTTCCAAAAATTAGAATAATAAGGATAACTTTTTTGACTATGACCGCTAACAGGCTTAGCAAGTCTAATAAAGTTAATCGTATTTTTGGATTTGGTATTATATTATAGGAAGCACTTTCATGACTATGGCACTATTAATTGCAGCATTCTTAATGGGATTTTTTGGCTCGCCGCATTGCTTAGGTATGTGTGGTGGTATCGTGACTGCATTCGGACTATCGATGAAAGAAGCTAGTCCAGCAAAAAAACGCGGCCTCATTGCAACTTACCATCTAGGGCGCTTACTCAGTTATGCCCTATTGGGCTTAATTGCCGGTGTGATTGGCACCACTGTATTAACGCCCCTAATGGTTGGCAATAGCACACCTCGCATCCTACTAGGCCTGGTCTTGGTATTTATAGGATTAACCATGCTAGGTCTGCCTTTTTTGAACAAGCTTGAACGTCTTGGTATGCACTTTTGGCAAGCTTTAGCACCTCTGCGGCAGAAAGTATTCCCCTTAAATACCTTTCCTCGGGCATTGACGGCAGGTTTATTATGGGGATTTTTACCCTGTGGTCTCGTTTATGGCGCGTTACTTATGGCGGTCGTCGGTCATGACCCGCTCACAGGTGCCGTGTTAATGTTTGTCTTTGGTCTAGGAACCGTACCCATGCTCGTCGCTACGCACGGAACGGTCAACTGGATGCGCAATCAAATCGGGCGTTTGCGCCTAAGGCAAGTGAATGGCGTAATCATGATGTTATCTGGCTTAGCCGTCATAGCGGTGCCGATGATCATGGCCAATATGCATGGTGGACACGGGCAAATGAATCATGAGCAAATGAATCACGAGCAAATGAATCACGAGCAATAAAAACGTCTCTCATGTACATAGGAGGCAATGACATTTTAAACTATCGATAGGGCATGTTTAGCGTGCCCTATTTTTTTATCGGTGGTGTGTCAAAAAGTATGCTGATTAAAATTTGAACAATTTTGAAGCCTTGAAAAGCCCTATAGAATCAGAGAACTTAGCATAGATTTCTTATTGACTTTTATCGCCAGCATACTTTTTAGAACACCACCCATTTTTGAAATCTTGCGCGTCTTGATATTGGTAAGGTATTACAAGTTCACGTTGCTTATTCATATAACCATATTTACCATTCCTATAAATGGCTACTAAACCCTCGCTGAAACTTTTGAACTCAGTATAGAGAGCACCATCTAAAACTTCATGCTCAATAGGTATTACTAAATTACCTGTTTCATCGATAAAACCCTGTAGGTACTTATAACCGCTCTGAACTTCTACAAGGGGTCTCGCTATTTCACCAACATATGCTAGGCCTTCAGAGAAATCTCCACAATGTTCATATTTTTTAATAGGTATAACTATCTTCCCTATATCATTTTTATACCCACAATGCCATTCGTCATTAGACTGTTCATAAAATGGCGTCAGCTTTGCTGATGCAGTTGTACAAAGCATCAAAATCATCCAACTAACACTAACTGATTTAACTAAGCTTTTACTCATTAAATAATCCTCTATAGAAAGCAAAGGTAGAGCTTAAATATTTCTTTATACTCTACTAAACAGCCCATTTTTCGTCATTAATAGCCAAGTGCTGTAGTAAATCAAAAACCTGAGTCACCTTGTTCTCGAAGATTTCTTTATCGTAGGAATCAGGAAGGTCTTCGTCTAGAACCTCTTCAATGAACGAACGAACCTTTGCTTTAGTATGAGAGTCTCTCCACCAGTCCTGCACTAATACTTTGGGTGATGCATCGATTAAAGACTTAATAAGGTCTTTAGCTGCAAGCTTAACTGCCTGTTCTTCTTTTTTCGTCAGTTTATCTTTAGCCAGCAAATCAAATACTTCCAACTCATCTTCTGTCAAACCTTCACGGACATGCCGCTGATCTTCCTCTTTTAAGTCTTGAGCAAACTTTTGCAATTCCTCAAAGAACTCTTCTGTTTGGGTTGCACCAGCATTATATCGGTCAATTATATTACGATACCGCTCTGCAAAGTTTACTCGTCCTTGGTTAGTCTTAAGCATTTGTTTGACTTTCTTCTCAATGAATTTCTTCATATCGGCTATGGCGATGTGTTTATGCTCAGTTTGCTTAAACTCGGCTCTCAACTGCTCGAAATCTACATTAGCGAGATTCCAACTAGCGCTTTTAGTGATTTGGTACTCGCTTACTGGTTCTGCTACTGAGCTAGTATTGTTACCATCTACTACAACACTACGATCTAGTAAGCTTGAAACCTGAGCGGCTTGCTCATCCAAATCATCTTGATCAATCTTATTGGCAATAAACGTGTGTAAGAACTGCATAACACTGACAATAGGTCTTGGTTGACTAAGAATCGTCGGCTTAGCCGCTTCATACAGACCAGAAACTACATTGAAATGTACATTGAACGTTTTACGTATGAGATCTTGCGATAGCATAATATCCGCATAATCAGCAAACAAAGCGTTTTGCTTGAAAACTTCTTGAGCTTCAATGATTTTCGTCAAATCTACTTCATGAGATAGACAAAAAGTGAGTGTTTCCGCTATTGCTTCATCCAATAAGTTAATTAATACTGACTTGTCTTGTACAGGGTCTGTTCCATCTTCTGAATCCGTGCCTTGACCATAATCTTTTAGCGCAGACTTAAGATTCCTGAACACATTATAGTAATCAATAATCTCACCATTGGTTTTTTCTACTAACTGCCCACTATCATTTCTAGTCTTGAAAGAGGTTACACGGTTCGCTCTTGCGATGGTTTGCATTAGCGTATGACCCTTCATAGGCTTATCAATGTACAGCGTTGAGACAGTGGGCGCATCGAAGCCTGTTAGCCACATAGCACACACAAAAACTAGCTGTAATGGATGCTCAGCATCCTTAAACTCATCTTCTATATCTCGACAATTGGGTTGCTGCTGCGTCAGCCTATTAATATGCTTTTGAATCTCAAGTCCTTGCTTTTCAAACCGCTCTTTTTCAGAGGCAGGACTGCTTATAACGACCGCCATTTCGATACTTTGCATATACTTAAGGCGATTTTTAAGACGGACTCTTTCCAAATCGTTTTGAGTTTGATTGATTCGGCCTTGTAGCTTACGTTGCTCTTTTTTCCATAACTCCGTCACCTTGTCATACATGCGAACCGTAGTGAACTGATCAACAGATATTACCATGCCTTTACCACGATACCCACGTCTAGGGAAATGGTAAACGATGTCGGCTGCTATAGTATCCAAGCGGTCATCACGCTTGATGACCTCAAGCTCTTTTGAGAAGTTGTTTTCTAATTTCTCTCGCTGTGCATCAGATAGATCTTCGTCTTCTAAGATCTCCGCTAACTCTTCATTCAATGCCTCATTCTGTAATAGCACCTCTGGAACACGTTTTTCGTAGAACAAAGGTAATGTTGCATGATCTTCAATAGCTTGCTGAAAGGTATATTCAGACACATACTCACCAAACCACTGCTTAGTTTTCTTTTGTTTGAGGATGGGTGTACCTGTAAAGGCTAGGAAATGTGCGCCTTTTAGTCCTAAACGCATGTTGTCAGCGAGCGTATCGTATTGGGTACGATGCGCTTCATCTACGATAACGATGACTTCTCTTTCATCTTTATCATAGAGTAACGGGTACTTCTCACCCTTCTCATAACGGAACTTCTGAATGAGCGTAAAGACGATTTTCAGATTCTGACCTAGCATTTCACGCATTTGATGACTATTTTTGGGTTTGGCAATCTCTGTCTCTTTTACAGCCTCAGTCGCCAAGAAGTTTTTGGAGATCTGCTTGTCTAAATCATCTCTGTCAGTGATTACCACAAAGCTAAAATTACCTGCACACTTACGGAACACTTTACGGATAAAGAACACCATAGCAAAGCTCTTTCCTGAGCCTTGAGTATGCCAAAATACGCCTAAACGCCCTTGCAATTGATCTCTAATTAAGAAGTTCTCAAAGGCGTGCTTAACGCCCAAATATTGGTGGTTTTGGGCGACGATTTTTACTTTCTCGTTCTGGTAGAGAATGAAGTTTTCGATATAGTCTAGTAACCGTTCGGGGTTAAATAGACCTTCAAGCAAATACTCAATGCTATTGCCATGTGTTTCAATCTGCTGCTTATCTACTTTTTCTTTTTCGTTATCCACCCGTAACCAAGGATAAAAGTTCTCCCAATCAGCGGTAAAGCTGCCTATCTTAGTATCTGAGGCGTTAGATAATATGCAAAAAGCATTGTATAAAAATAGCTGTGGGATATCGTTTTTGTAGTTGGTCAAGTTATCCGTCAAAGCGTTTTGTAGCTTGACGTTAGAATTCTTAAGCTCAAAGAAAACAATCGGCAAGCCGTTGATATAGAGCAATATATCAGGACGACGGTACTTTCTGATGGGTTCAAGACCAGTCGTCTTAATGGTTAGCTGTGTTACTAACAAAAACTCATTATTAGCAGGGATATCGAAATCTATGAGACGTAAAGGTATATTTTCGCGCTTAACACCATTAGCGTCTTCATAATTGACGTTAATTCCATCACGAATATAGCTATATATCTGCTTGTTGGCTTTCAGAGTAGACATCGATACACGCCGACTCATTATGTCCTTTACGGCTGATAGGATAGTAGCCTCAGGCACGTCAGGGTTCAGCTGCATGCATTTAGCTACTAAACGCTCTTTGAGTACGACGTCACGCTTGTCGGTACGATTTGAGCCATCGTTAAGATCTTCAGGGTCGATAGTAGTGCAATCAATATGCTGATAGGAATAGCGCTGCTGCAAAAACTTGATACAAGCTTTTTCAATTTTATCTTCACTGATGAAGTTATATGTCACTTTTGCCATACTTCTATTCCTATGAATATTTTTTATTTTTCTTCAGCTTCGTCACTTGTCTGCATGGACGGTGGGTATTGGATATCTAACTTATCAACTGATAATTTACTCGACATAAGACGAGGTAAAAGTTGCTGTTTTATTAGCTCAAGTTGGGCATTCATTTCCGTCAAAGCTTCTATTTTATCTAGCATTGGTGAAGCTATAGTATTAAATACTTTTGAAAGCTCTATAGGTGGTAGCAAAACTTTTTGCTTCAGAACTTGCTTTGGGCTTAAGTGTAGGACATTAGCTCCGTTTGCAAACTCTTTTACTGTTTCTGAAAAACTAGAGTATCTCAAATAGCAATACATAAAGTTTTCAGAATATACTTTAGAAATTATCTTAACTGTATCTAAAGATATAATTGCAAACTCGTCATTAAGCGTTGGTATCCTCGCTACTCTACCTACGATAGCTCTATCCTGTGTCATATCGGTCACAGCCATTACAATATCACCCTGTGAAACTTTTTGTGCCTCTGAATACCTACCAGTATAATATTTTAGTCCACTATCTCTGTATCCACCGTACTTATGAAAGCTTTTTAGGTTAATAAAATAGATACTGTCTTCAATCTTTTCATCATGGATTTCTTCACTGGTATAAGACTTTCCTTTTACAATTTCGACAACCTCATCCAATTCTGAAAACGCCCACTCTGAAGGAATGCCTTTTACAAATTTTTCATTTTCCCAATCAGGAAATCGAAAGCGAACAAACCACTCTTTGAATAATTCTCCAAGCATGTTTTCTAACAGTACAATCTGCTTTCTATTAAGGTCAATCAAATCATCATATGTGGACAATATAGCTGCGATTTTTCTTTGTTTATCATAGCTTGGTATATCAAACGCACTACTCTTAATGAACTTTAAATCTGCCCTTTGCCTGCCGCTAGCACCAACATAACTGTTCATTGCAGTTTGAACAATCAAATCAGATGTTGATAGGTAATAAACAAAGCTTTGATCAGCCACGCCTTCTTTCGCTCTCAGAACAAAAAACTCAGTTGAACCGAACCCTTTACCATCAGTTTTAGCAATTGCAATCTTTCGATTGTCTAGGCATGGATATATTCTTGCAAATAAGATATCTCCACTTTCAAACTTTGAGCTACTTTGTCCCTGCCATTCCTTTTTCTCTACATCAGATACAAACTTCATATCAGGCGTTATATTTTCCATAGGAATAAAAGAATAAGGATCACTTTTTTCTAATTTCACTTTTGGATTAAAATCAATAATGTCGTTTAGTTTTATACTTTGCAAAGTTATCACTCCCCAGCAATCGTATTTATGTTTTTTTGAATCAACGCTTCTAAAAGATTAGATTGCTTATTAAGAGCTAATAGTTCCTCATTCATCTCCTGCATATATTCAATAAACTCTTCCTCGGTACGACCATCTTCTTCTATCACCACACCAACGTAGCGCCCTGCATTCAATGAATAGTCCTGCTCTTTAATATCTTCAGGCTTAGCAAGCTTACACAACCCAGTTACGTCTTCATAGCGAGCTTTAGGAAAGCGCTGTTGCAACCACTCTATATGATTAAAGTAATACTCAGCACGTTTTCTATCGTCACGTATGGCTGCCAATAACTCTTTTATAGCCTTTATTTCAGCGGTTATAGCTGTTAGTGCTCTCAAAGCAGTGTCTTTTTCTTTTATCAGCTTTTTGTCATCAGATTCCTTTGCGTCAGCAAGTTCCTGACGGGCTTCAGCGACCTGTGCTTTGTTTGCTTTTTCTTTTTGTCTGATACCTTTGTCCAGTTGCTTATTATTCTCTTGTAGTGCTTTGAAGAACGGTTTAAACGCCTGTAAAAGCTCTATCTGATCAACGTTTAGGGCATCAATATCTTCATTTGCGATCTGACTCATGTCATGAGTCTTTAGATAGGCTTGATACTTATCTTGCAAAGGGGACAGGGCATGCCAATTGTCATTTAGCGTATCAGCAGTCACTTTCAGTGCTTTATCATCTACTACCACCGCTTTCAGCTGCTCAATAGCAGGTTCGATATCAGATACTGTTTCTTTTAGTATTTGCATGCCTTGACTAAAATAGCTGTCTATTAAACTGACATATTCCCGATGACGACCTTTATGCAACTTGCCAATCATCGCTATATTTTGGACTTGCTCATCAGTGAAATCACGATGTGTTCGATCAATTTGTCTAAAAATATTACGCGCATCGATAAAAAGTATGTTGTCATCAGCTTTGTTTTTATCAAAGAACCATAGCGTTGCTGGTAGCGTCACGGTATAAAACATATTTGATGGCAAAGACAGCATGCCATAGATAAGATTATCCTCGATGATCTGCTTACGGATATCTTCCTCTGCATTGCGAGCATCAGAAGCAGAGTTTGGCATCACTAGCGCAGCACGACCGCTGTTTCGTGCCTCAGCTTCTGTTTGATTTTTTAAAGATGTGGCAAACAAACTGATCCAAAGATAGTTCCCATTCGTTACTGTTTCATCTTTACCATCTGTTTTTTTATTTTTAGTCTTTTTTCGAGGTAAGCCATAAGCATTAAAACGCCTATCATCTTCAACAGTAGCAACCGATACGTCATCGACGTTAAACGGTGGATTCGCCATGATGAAGTCGAAACTCTCATAGCTATCAAAAGGGTCTTCTGAATAGCTGTTGGCCTGTCTAATCTCTCCTCTAAGCCCGTTGACGAATAAGTTCATCTTAGCGAGCTTGACCGTATCGCGGGTCTTCTCTTGACCATATACGCTCAAATCTATCGTGCTGTCTTTTTCTTCTAGCTCGCCATGCGCTTTAAGCTGCTCATTACGTTCCTCAACAAAATGCAGTGACTGAACGAACATACCGCCTGAGCCGCAAGCAGGATCATATACTGTCCCATGATAGGGCTCGATGACCTCTACCATCAGTTTAACAACAGACGTGGGCGTAAAGAACTCACCACCTTTCTGACCTTCTGAGAGCGCAAACTTCCCTAAGAAATACTCGTAAATACGTCCAAACACGTCACCACTGGCATCAGTTGGGATATTAGAAAAGCTTCTTAGAAGACCTTTTAAAGCTTTCTTACCTTCTTCTAAACGACTAAAAGCAGCATACTCATCTTTGGGTAGTACATCGACGAACTTATCATCCTTTTTGAAGTCCTCTATAGACTGCATAGCATTTGAAATTTCAGTCGCTAAGTCTGCCGACTCTGGTAGCTCTAATAGGTACTTGTAACGTGCTTTAGGAGGCAAATAGAAGCCGCAGTGCTTTATAGCAATATCCTCAATATTTTTAGCACGACGAGTACCTTGTAACTCTTCAAACTCAGCTTGGATCGCCTCCTCATAAGCCGCATATTTGTTGTCGGAGAACTTCAAGAATATCAAACCTAAGACAGGCGTAGCATATTCGTTAGGTTTAAGATCAGTATTGGCTCTCAGGGTATCTGCTGCTTCCCAAAGTTGGTCTTCTAAGCGTTTGATGTCTTCTAGTTTCATATTTTATCCAGTTAATTTCTAGTAAATCTCATTATTTAAATTACATAAATATTTATTAAATACCTTTAAATTTAATTATTTACAATCCCAAAAGCTCAGCTTTCTTAGCAAAAAAATCCGATTTCAATTTTTGTATTTTTCTTTGCACTTGTCTACTGTCATCTACCAAAGCAGCTGCCTGCTGTTGCTTTTCTAATGAAGGTAAAATGATGGGTAATTCTCTGAGCTCCTTTAGAGAAATATTCGCTATTGCAGCCCCTTGAGTGATACTCGCAAGCTGCGTCTGACCAATATCGGAAGATAAATAAGCGTATAAAAACCTAGCATCAATATTATCCGATTTAACCCGTATCGCTATCGCCGGTTTGCTCACCATCCAATACTCATCGTCCGCACTTGGGATGACTTCTGGAACAATACCAAGCTTTCCTGCACTACCTTGAATGACTAGAACGATATCATTAGGCTGCAATATGCCAGATTTACTTTTATCAAAATCCTCTTTCGATACTTTCACTTCTTTGGTTGGTTTAGATATGTCGCCGATATCATTTAGATCGCTAGTAGTCACTTCTAGAATACTGTAATCGCCATCCTTGGTTTTAAATGGTAGGCCACGCTCTACATCAGCTATATCACCAAGAGCAACGGTTTCTGACTTATCTAGCAGTTTCAGAACCTTTTTTTGTCTTCGATCTAACACATACCGATTGCAATTTAAAAAGTAGTCATTTTCTTCAATCTCTTGCTGTGAAAGTGATATTGCACAGTCTAAATCTTCCGTAGAGTACAAATAGGATAGGATTTTATCCTGATCAGTCAACTCCAGTAGGCGTTTATCTGTCTTTCTAACGTATTCAGTTTCATTAAGATCTAGGAACCGAACAGCGTTATAACCGCCTTTTGGCTCTATAACCAAAAGTGATGTTTTTACACTGGCTGCTGGCCAAATGCCAGCTGGTAACGATATCACGGCTTCTAACATGCCGTTATCAACCAGATATTGTCTAAAGTCCTTTTCTACCGTCCCAAATAACGTAGACTCGGTGACAGATACAACCACCTTACCACTACATTGTCCAATCAAATGCAGAGTGCTAAGTACCTCAGCTTTATTTGATCTAAGCGCTACCCTATTGAAGCGATCAAAATCCTTATAATCATCGCGATGTATTTTGACACCAAGTGGTGGAAGTGCCGCTCCACAATCAAACTGTTGCAACTGACTCTCAGAATCTAAGTATCCTGGGTTTTCTAAGAAATTGGTAAACGATACCTTAAACCTATGTGGACTCATTAATGATAATGCGCTTACTCTCAAATCTGTCTTATTAATCGTTTCATAATAAACCGCATTAGATTTTTGACTGGCAACAACGACCATTGGTAAAGAAGGAAATGAGTTTATATAGATACTACGGCTACTTTCGATAGCCAAAATCTCACTTATTAACTCACATACGCTGAGATTAGCAAGAATACCATCAGAAGCCATATGACTGGTCATATTGAAACTTACGAAGTCTACAGCCAAGCTACCGACTGTTTCTGATGGATGATCCAACAAGGTCGTTATTAAGCCATGAGTAAGCGGCATCGTTAAACTTTCTAAAATCTCACCGCCCGAAAATACAGCAGCTATCTGACTGTCATTAGATTCTTTGAGCTTTTGCACCAAGCTAACAAACTCAGCTTTATTTTCAGCCATATTTTTACTGATTTTTAGGCCATCTGGTAGCTCACCCTTCACGTCTAGAGCATAGATTGTGAGTGTCTTTAGTAAAACCTCCTCGGCTAGCTCTTGAGTAAAACGCTGCTGCTGCACCAAAGAATGGATGGCTTCGATCAAAGATTTAAATTTTGGATTATGTGTTTTCATAAGTTATAAGTGCCCTATTTTGTTTTTTTTCGATTAAAGCTATCTAAGTTGTATGTTGTGATCAGACTATTTCCTTCAGAGACAACGACAATGCCGCCTTTACTTAAGATATTCTTTAAGCTTTTAATCAAAGCGTTAATCTCCTCAATATGAAGCTCTTCGCCCGCCTTAAATCTCTCATAACAACTTAATTGCATTTTGACTGCTCCTTTTTAATAGATAAAAGAAACTTCAGCTCCTCTAAACACTCTTTTGCAGTTTGTTTATTAAGAATGACCTTATCGCCTATTACCTCACCAAACGCCATAACCGTATCTAATTCAGTTTTTCTGATAGAACGCTGGCTCATACGAGCTAGTAAATGTTGTGAAGCAGTCATGAACTTATCCTTTTCATATTTGATGAAGCTATATTACCCCACCTTATAAATATAATCAATACCTTTTTTAAGGTATTTTTAAAATAGTGATGGTAATTAGAATTATCTGGGATTACTCCTGAAATACACTTAACCTCATAACTTAAATTCTTCGTTCAAGATAAACGGCATTCATAGCAGACAACAAAAAAGGATAAACAATTATGTTTATCCTTTTTTGTTATCTGTCCCGCTTTTTTAGGACACATTTAATCAGCCGTATTACTTTAAAAGAACTAATTAACGCTCAACTAGCTTTTCTTCAATCATCTCAGTCAACAGCTCAGTAACCGTTTTTCGGCTTTCAAGCGCGTACCGTTTGAGCGCGATGTGCTTATCTTCATCTAGATTAAAATTCACTCGTACCGTCTTTTTCGGACTGTCCGTCACATCTGATAGAGCTAACTGATCCTTAACGTTCTTACTAGGGCGACCTGCTGATAAACTCATGACTTACTCCTCACCAAAAAACGTTTGAATCTCACTGACTAATGCGGTTATCTCTTGTATCGCATTGCTATTAGGCGATTCAGTCTCAAATACTGTTTTACCAAGGGCAGCACTGTTAAGGTAGGCGACACGCTGCATCACTCTGGTTTCTAGCACCGGGAGGTTATAACCAAGTAGGGCAGTCGCCACCTC
This sequence comes from Psychrobacter sp. FME5, assembly GCF_014861375.1. Taxonomy (NCBI): domain Bacteria; kingdom Pseudomonadati; phylum Pseudomonadota; class Gammaproteobacteria; order Moraxellales; family Moraxellaceae; genus Psychrobacter; species Psychrobacter sp. FME5. The sequence continues at coordinate 15,039 of NZ_RRYX01000041.1, forward strand.
TTTACCAATATTTGTATTTTGAATATCGCGTGACACGACAAACGCCGCCTTTATTTTGCCATCCATCATCTCTATACGCTGCTGCACTAAATCAACCAAATCGCTGGTCGCCCAAATATCGTAGGGACTAGGCTGCACTGGAATCAAGATAAAATCAGCGGCTTTAATAGCTGGGATGGCCAGGCTATTAACGTGCTTTGACCCATCGATCACCACATATTCCGTATCAGAGACGCTTTTTAGGTCTTTATCAAGCGTTGGTCTATCGAGCCCGATCACCGGTACTGGGTTGTCTTCATCAACCGCGCTCCAGTCACGCGCACTGCCTTGTTTGTCGTTGTCTACCAGCAGTACGCTATGATCTTTTAGCTGTAGCCCTCGTGCCAAATGCGTTGCAATGGTGGTCTTACCGCTGCCACCCTTGTGATTTAATACCGCAATTACCTTCATGAATACAGATCCCTGTAATATTATATAAGTATATACCCCACTCTCAACTTGAAATAAGCAAATCAAACTGAAGTGGCGGGTTACCAAGTTTTTTGTTGAGTACAAAGCATAGATTATGCGACAGAATCTTACGAATCAATCGATGAGACAAATGCCATAAATCTCTTGCTCGTACCCTTTGTATATTAAATCATTCTGATAGCTGACTAATGACTGTTTCAACGATAAGGCGGGCTTTCCTTAGCCGCCTTACCACAAGTTTGGGTCTATCCTCTTTCATGTTGGCTCTGAGTGGCGTTTGTAAACCTACTCAGAGGCTCTTAAAGCCACTTTAGAGACGTTTACTGAGCAATATGGCAAGAGCTGTCTGAAAGCCAACACAAAGTTATACCGAGCGGTCTAAGGTCTTATCAGTATAATACACCCAGTCGGGGATTTAGACCCTAATTTAACCCTAAGAATAGTTAATGGATCAGATATCACTTAGGTACGATATTTTGTTTAAGTGATGATTTTTTACTTATCCACAAAAAATTTTATCACCCGTTTCTTTAAGGGTTTTTATTTACTCCTGTTTACTCCTGTTTACTCCTGTTTACTCCTGTTTAAGGGACTTTTTTCTTCTTTATAATCAATAGCTTACGATGAGAATAAACACAAAATGAGTAGAATAAACACAAAATGAGTAGAATAAACACAAAATGAGTAGAATAAACACAAAATGAGTAGAATAAACACAAGTAAAAATTACCGATACTATTTATGATTTTATATGCTAAAGTGAATCTTAATTATTATTGGAAATAACAGTACATAAGCAAGGATTAGAAAAAAATATGGAAAATAATCTAGTCGTACAATCCAACGAGCTTGTTCTAGCAGCTTATACCATGACTACTAAAGAGAAGCAGCTATTACTGACTTGTATTAGTCGTATTGATAGTAGACCTGATGCGCCAAATATTACTAAGCAAACCAAGTTTACGGTGACAGTTAATGAAGTAACAAAAATATTCTATACCGATAGCACCAAGAAGAATGCTTTTAGAGATTTAGAGAAAGCAAGTAATCGGCTTTTTGATAGGGAGGTACTGATAGCACTGGAGGATAATAAAACACTTCGTACTCGCTTTGTTAGCGGTGTTCTTTATGACCCCAACGGAGAACAGATAACAATAACATTTGCAGAGGATGTACTGCCTTATTTGACACAGCTAAAAGCTAACTTCACAAAATATAGGCTGATGGAGGTGTCTGAGCTTTCAAGTATTCACTCGATGCGCCTATATGAATTAATTGTTTGTTGGGTAGGTCAGTACCAATATACTAAAGCTATGGATTTAGACGATTTTCGCTATGTTATGGGCATTAAAGGTAAGTATAAGCAATTTGGACAGCTTAGAGAGCGTGTGATTGAGACTGCTATAGATGAGGTAAATGAGAGTACAAATTATAAAATCACTGTTGAGTACCACAAAAAGAGTAGAGGCAAAGGTTACGAGGGGCTAACGCTCAAATTTCATCGGAAAACATTAGACAAACTAACCAGTGAAGATGGCACCCTGTCACAAGCTACCATACAGTCTATTGTTGATAACGTGCAGTTTATGAATGACTATAACAACCATCCAAGCCTAAGTTATGAGGGCAAAATGCAGACTGACGCATTTAAGCGCGAAATGATCAATATCATACAGCGAGAGCCTGAAAGCTTTAACAAGCCCAATAAAAGTTTAGAGAGCTATCTACCAAAGATTAAACACTAATACTTTTTCTAACATCCGTTATAGTCAAAAGAACCACCGTTTTTTCTTCTTAGCCGTCACGACGATTGAATCATCTTTTTTTTCTTGCTCTTGTTCAAGTGGCGGCTCATAGCTCATTTCAGCTTGCTTAAACTCTAGCAGTCTCACTTGTGCGAAATCTTGGATACTGGCGTTGGCTTTATCCAGCGTTTTGTTCAACTGTCCTATCTGCTGCTGATAATTTTCAATTAACTTTTTTTGATCGTTTACTTGTTGGCTGAGGTGTTCATTCTTGAGCTTTTCAAGCGCTAATAGGTGTTCAATGTTCGTATTGTACTGAACACTTTGATTGTTCAGAGGTGTGCTTTGGACAGTGTCCGCTGAACGTTCAGTACGTTTTTTAGAAATTGGTTCACCAAACACGCGCAACATTTCTGAAACGTCTATTTTCTTATCTGCTGTTCTGGAAATCTCACCATTATTGACTTTCTGATAGATCGTTGTTCTTGATACACCCCATTCTTTTGCTGCTTTCGTCACCGATATGTTCATTGTTCACCTAGTGTTCAAGTACGTTTTTAGAACCTGTACAGTGCAACTGTCCAGAACGTTCAGTGAACAACTATGGCACTAAACTGGCTACGAGGCAAACCATGAATAATTTGATATAGAAATGAGGTTTTTAAATAAGCAGTATCCATTTTATTGAACAAATATAGGGTATTATTACTAGCTATAGAAATTTTTTGGTCTTATTTTGAGTATTAAAAAGAGTTTGGTTATGAATAAAGCTGTTTTAGGCATGATGTTATCTGTCTTTGCCCTATCATCTCATGCAGTGGTTACGGTCACTGACAATCCATTTTATAGCGATGTTGAAGTAGATCATCCGTTGTTTGTTAAAGGTGCTGGTGGTTCACAATGCAAAGGCTTGCCTCGTGTTTGCACGCAAATGGTCAGCTGTGAACAAGCCAAACTAGCACTTAAATGCGGAAACACTAAGCTAGATCATGATAAGGACGGTGTGCCATGCGAATCAATATGTCCAGGTGGTTAATTTCGGTAGCGTCTATCGTCATCATAGGATGCAGTTCAGATAATAAAGACGAGATGTATGGTTCAGGCTACATCGTAGTGAGTGAGCAGACATGGAGTAAAAATTATACGACACCTTATCCGTTTACATTGCCTGAGGGTGAGATTGGGTGTGCCTCAAATCCTGCTTTTGGTCGTGAGGTGTACTTTCATCCTAATGGTTACACGGATGAATCTTATATTGGTACACCTCTTAATAAGGCGGCGGTACATGGCTTAAAGCTAAGTCGTTTGACGTCAAATGTGCCTTATAGTGTCAAAGAAGGGGCAGATCTTAATGAGGCCGTACAGATTGGGTTGAAGGTCTGCTATGAACAAGAGGATAAGCTTGCAAATTATTAAGTTCGGTGTGTCACAGATTACACTTAGGTTTTATTAACGAATAAGGGCTATAGCAGATAACAGTATGTTATAACTGGAGTTGAAGAAACGAATAATATATTAGAAGAAAGAGCAAAAAATCCTGAAATTGAAAAGCAAAGAGATACTAAATATGCAAAATAGTGATTGGATTCTTCAAGTAAAAGATACTCGAAGGAATTTTAGTAACTCAGCTTGGGTTCCATTAAGAGAATTATCTAATAAAGAACAAGGTAACTTTCAAGATGTCGGCTATACCAGTAATTTCTTTGGGTGTGGTTCTGTTGCATTCCCACCAGAACAAAGGGAAAGGGCTGATAAATTTGGTTGGCAGCAGGTTGGTACCGGCCACCGCACTAGCTCATATGCTTATGAAAACGGTTATTATTCACCGATCGAACAATATGAATACAATGACCAAGAACCTATAGGTGTAAATCTTGTCTTTGAGTATATACAACCTGTAATCGGAAGAAGAGAGTGGATACTCAACCCTGATTTAATTATTGCTCTTGGCTTGGTGAAGGATGGGAGTAATTGGGTCAGACCAGAAGAGGACTTCATTGTTGTCGCTCGTGAAGTTATTGATGATAAGGGAAACTCTTGTTTAATTGAGATTAAACAAGAGTTTCTTATCGACTATTTAGCAGCAAGAAATCTTTCTCTTCGCCTTTCTTACTATCGCCAAAGAATAGCTAATGTTGCAAATCTAGAGATCAGCTCATATGCAAGCTTGATAAACCAAGAAGAGCAAAGAGATGGCGGAAGATTCGAACTTCTAATTCGAAATTTAGAAGACGTTTATGGAGGGGGATGGGCTGAATTTAGAGTCTGGCGAACTGATATTGATAAAGACGAAGATGCACCAGTGATGGAACAAGAAAATGATGAAAATACTGACTCAGAAAGCTTACAAGGCTATCGAGGTGGCTACAAGGGAGTTAGTGTAGAAGGGGAGTTTTGGCGAGACGAATGGATTGAACATAAAAATACAAGTGTGCGTGTACGAGGAGATACAGATCCTACACTGCCTCAGTTCATTGTTGAAACGAACGGCACACGAATGAAGTCTGAATCTTTAAATAATGAAGGTATTGGCAGATGGTTATGGTTCCGTTCTAGCATAGTCAACGAACTTCTTAATCATCGAGGGTTTTCACTTCAATGGTATACAGCAGAAACAGGTGGTATTCATTCTGCATCTGGACGTAGAACACACTTTGGAATCAATACATCTGATTTGATAACTGTTTATGCTTATGATATTACTCGTCTTGAGCCATGGGAGCAGCATATTTGGGCTGCGCATAACATTGCTCCCGAAGGAAAGGTGGCATCTGAGTTATTAATGTCGCAAGTTGAAGTCAAACCTGCCTCTACATCTGCTGTTGAAAATCTTTTATTTAGAAGTATGGAGCTGCTAGAGGCTGGTTTTAGCAAGGAGCTAAATACTGAATTATTCTCTCAAGAAGTAAATGAGTCTGAATTTACACAAAGTATTTCGCGCTTCTCAAGCAGAGATCAAGCTTCATTATTGAGATTAGCAAAGGAATTGATTCGAATATTTTTAGATCGTCTTAATGTTAAAAACCTTCGCCAACTTGCGACTCATAAAGATAAAGAACAATTCGGTTCAAAAAGATTACTAGAAGATATTTTGGCACAAAAAATAGGGGCTGATGAAGCTCGTCAGGTTTTTGGAGTAATTGCAGGTGTTTATGATATGCGTGTAGGTGATGCGCACCCGACTAGCTCTGATATTGGAGCGGCTCTAAAATTAGCGAAAATCGATGAAAGCGACTCTTTTCTCCAGCAAGGGAAAGACTTGATCTCCAACTTTGGAGAATCGATTTGGTGGGTGGGTAAGTTGCTTTTTAGCCAGTCAGAGGTTAAGTAAAAACCTTTCCTGTTCGCATAAAGTACTATAGGGTTAATGTATGAATTTGGCAAAGGTGTTCGCCAAAACAATACCATTGCAAAAGAGTGGTATGGCAAGGCTTGTGACAATGGCTACTAAGAAGGTGGCTGTGATAACTAGAAACGATTGAATGAGCAGGGTTACTGATTTAATAGTTTAAAAACCGATTGTTGGTATTATTGTTCGTATTGAGAAAAATAAATATTAATAAATGCCGTAAATATTGGACATACAGCCGACAGTTTGTGTTCTTGTGAAGGAGTCACACGCCAAAAAGACGGCTTTCGGACAGGTAAAACCACTTATCGAAAATGACCCCATGAAGGGCGGTATCATCGTTCAGAATCTTTGCCAGTAGTGACCGCCTCATATGAATATTTTTACAACCGCGTAATTAAAAGTTTAGGTCATTGACTCGCTTGCCATTGCGGACTATCTAATCAATCATCTTATGGACACCAAACAGGACACTGGATATAGAAGTAATGATATTAAAGCTACCTAAAACGTATGGCTTCAACACCTAATTATCGCCAAGTGAGGCTTGGGGATAATTTAGCTTTTATAACGCAAAACATTTCGAAAGGCTCACAGCAAGTACACCTACAAGTACACTGAGCGAATATATATAAAAAATATTCCTTTAATTATCAATATCTTATATATCAAGCATGGTGCCTAGTGAGGACTTGAATATTTGTCTATACGCCAGTGTTAGCTATGGTTTAAGTTATCTGAATGATTGCAGTGTGTTTTCTGGGCAGTTACACAGCTTTTAGGAAACTCTTTGTTATTCTTCACTCAGAGTTATGATTCTAGTATCAAATAGCATACTATTAGTCTGGTAGATAGCTATAGACCTCTCATTATCTGATCTAGTGATTTCTATGAACATGAATTTATCATTAAAATAAAGAATATTAACACCCTCCTTAGTAATACCCTGACCTTTGTAGTCTGTCATTACAATCTGTTTGGCTTTATCGTAGTTATCTAAGTTAGGGGGTAGGTTATACATGTCGTATATAAACTTAGGTATTGTAATAATTGAAAATACAATACCCATACCTACCAAAACTCTATAAACCGCCCCATTACCTATTCTGGTATCACCTGTAATTTTTTTTATATGGTTATCATAATCATAAGAATATTGTAGTATTTCACTTAATAAAGAATAGATAAAAGAGTAAGCAACTATCATAGAAATAATTTTATTATTGAAATAACCTATCATAATAATATTATAAAAAATAAATACAGAGAAAGGTAATAATAAAAACAAAAAACCTTTTGCAGTTAACAGAAAACTTTCAGATTTATGATTATTTTCGAGGTCAGAAGCGAGGACATCTTTGATGCCTATCAGTTTGAAAAGTAAGGAGAAACCAAAAAAGGACACATATCCTAAGAAGAGTAGAGATATAAAAAAAGCACCGTCTGCAATTAGCTGCGATACAGAAAAAAACTTTATATAAGTAGGATCTATTGCACCTAATTTTAAGACTTGAACAGTAGCCCCTAGACCATAAGTAACAGCTAGTACAATCTTAGTGTTTTCTCCAATAAACCTAAGACCTACACCTATATAATCAGTAATACCCCCTATGGCAGGATAGTTGTCACCCCTAAAGAATAATCCAAATGGGGGTAAT
>NZ_RRYX01000042.1:0-22259 GCF_014861375.1 Psychrobacter sp. FME5
CTATAAATTTAATACTATGTTTTGCCCCTTTAAGGGCATAAATCTGGTATCGTTCACCTAGGCTTAGATGTGTATAGTTCATGGTTGCAATCTCACTTTGGTCGGTGGATAAAAACTTTGATGCTAGCGCATCTAGGTCTTTTTTTCACCTCACATTTGGTATTGCACTTCATGTGTTAATCTAAGTTGTGTAAAATTTATTAATAATTGATATCAAAAATATTTTACCAAAATAATTTATTCAACAAAAATTTATTTAAACTCCCCTTCATAAAAACAATGACAAACGCGTTTTAACAGTATCGCGCAGAAACTCCCTACCTAAGGTAGTGGGATGAATGCGTATTTGAGTTTTAGAGTATAATAGAATAATGCCTAAACAAATTCTAAAAGCCTATAAAGTCAGACTATATCCTACTGTCGATCAGCAAGTGTTTTTTGCCAAATCATTCGGCTGTACACGCTTTATTTGGAATAGGATGCTTAGTGACAAGATTGAGCATTATAAAGAAACCAAAACAGAGTTAAAAAACACCCCTGCTCAGTATAAGGCTGAGTTTGAATGGTTAAAAGAAGTGGATAGCTTGGCACTGGCCAACGTCCAGCAAAACCTACGCAACGCCTATAGCAAGTTTTTCAAACAAGGCTCAGGCTTTCCTACCTTCAAGAAAAAAGGGCAGCGCGACAGCTACACCACCAACAATCAAAAAGGCACAGTAGCAGTCACGCATAACAGCGTTAAACTGCCTAAAATCAGTCATATTAAAGCCAAATTCCCAAATAAAATACATGGCTTAATCAAGAGCGCCACCATCAGCAAAACCCCGACAGGCAAATACTATGTCAGCCTGCTGGCTGAAACGGTTGTTAATGAATCATCTAAAACTGGCTCAAACATTGGTATTGATTTAGGATTAACCGACTTTATCGTCTTATCGGACGGTAGCAAAGTGGCTAATCCTAAGTTTCTATCAAAGCTGCAAGACAAGTTGGCTCGTGAACAAAAGATTTTAGCCAAACGTAGAGAAGTTGCCAAAGCCGATCAGCGTAAATTAAGCGACAGCCACAACTATCAAAAGCAAAAAAACAAAGTCGCCAAGATTTACGAGAAAATAACGAATAGCCGCAAAGACTTTCTACACAAACTCTCATTCAATATCATCAAAAATCACGATGTTATTGCCATAGAGGACTTGAATGTTAAGGGTATGGTTAAGAACCCAAGGCTGGCCAAAGCCATATCAGACAGCTCATGGTCAACATTCACCACTATGCTTGCCTATAAAGCGGAATGGTATGGTAAAGAGCTTGTTAAAATAGACCGATGGTATCCGTCTTCTAAGACCTGCTCAAACTGCGGTCACTTACTGGCTAAAGCTGAATTGCCGTTGTCAGTGAGATCATGGACGTGTCCAAGCTGCTTGCAGAAAAATGATAGAGACATCAATGCCAGTATCAACATCCTCAATGAAGGGTTAAGGCTGGTCACGCTCAAAACTGTCGGTGCGACAGGGTTAGCTTAGTCAATTTATCTAACCGCTGATGCAGAACATCGCATCAAGTATGGGTATTACCTAAGAAACCCCTACCTTTAAGGTAGTGGGTAGTTCATTTTCTTATTGCCATAAGTTACATTACTGTCATAATATAGATGTAATGATCAATGGATTGATTACTTTGATGTTAGCCCGTTATCTCAGCATGCACATAACAGTGACTCGGGTAACCTGCACTTTCTAACCTATGAGCCAGAATAAAATGACCTTTGCTACTACTTTACGCTTCAGCCTACTTGGTGCTGCTATGAGCGCCACGCTTGGATTAATTGGCTGCTCAAATTCGACCGATACTGCCACAACTGATGAAAACTCTACCGTGGATTCTGATAAGCCCGCCAAAACAATCGCCATCACCCAAATCGTCGAACACCCTTCGCTCGATGAGATGCGCCGCGGTATTATTGATGAGTTAGCAGATAATGGCTATGTCAAAGACCAAAATCTAACGGTTAATTTCCAAAGCGCCCAAGGTAACACAGCGACCGCAGGACAGATTGCCAAGCAGTTTGCAGGTGACAACCCCGATGCCATCGTGGCAATTTCGACGCCATCTGCTCAATCTATCGTAGCGTCAACTAAGACGGTTCCGGTTATTTATACCGCCATTTCAGATCCTGTCGCGGCAAAGCTCATCGATGAAAATAATACGCCTATTCAACCTAATGTGACAGGACTGTCTAGTGTATTGCCTATCGAGCCACAATTAGACAATATTCTAAAAATCGTACCTCATGCAAAAACCATCGGCTACGTTTATAGCCCAGGTGAAGTCAATTCTGTTGTGGTACTTAATCAACTTAAAAAAGCCGCACCTGCACGTGGGCTTAAGATATTGGATGTAACAGCCAACCGTCCAACGGATGTAGCCATGGCGACTCGTAGCCTTGCTGGTCGCGTCGATGTCATTTACACCTCGTTAGATAACAACGTCGTATCCGGATTTGAAGCGATGGCTGGCGCTGCCAACGAGCTTGATATTCCCATCATTGCCTCAGACGAGTTTAGCGTGAGACGCGGTGCCACTGCGGCGCTTGGTGTCAATGATTATGACTTTGGTCGTACCACAGGCAAAATGGTTTATCGCGTATTAAATGACGAGGCGGTCAATACCATCAAGCCTGAAGTGATGAATACCTTAACCTTATATGTAAGCCCAAAACACGCGGCTAAACAAGGCGTTAGCTTGACCGACGACTTGTTAAAAAATGCCATCAATGTCGATAACAAAGCGCAGAATGCGACTAAATAACACCTAGCCATTTATAATAATTTATACCTTTATAAGCGGCTTGCTTTACCTTTTATCTATTTATTAAATAATGTACGGACACATTATTATTTTCAGGAGTGAGACCCATGTTGTATCAAAACCGTTTTGGTCATTTCAGTTTTAGTAAAGCACTAATGTTAGGTGGCGTTTGTACAGCTATTTTGACCGGTTGTAACCAGTCGGCACAAGATACCAGCAACGCGGATACCGCTACAACAGGTGGCGATGCTACAACAGCGATGAAAACCGTTGCTATCACTGCGATCGTTGAGCATCCAGCACTGGATGATGTACGTAAAGGCGTCATCGAAGAGCTCAACGATGCAGGCTTTAAAGACGGTGAAAACTTAACCGTTAATTTCCAAAGCGCACAAGGTAACACCGCGACGGCAGGCCAGATTGCCAAGCAGTTCGTCGCCGACAATTCAGACGTCATCGTCGCTATCGGTACACCATCAGCGCAGTCTGTTGCTGCTGCAACCAGCAGTATTCCTTTAGTATTTTCAGCAGTGACTGATCCAGTAGCAGCCAAACTGGTAACCAAACTAGATGGTTCTGGTACCAATGTCACTGGTGGTTCTGATGCGCTTCCTTATGAGCCACAGATTGAATTGATGCGCCAAATCATTCCAAGTCTCAAAAGTATCGGCTACGTTTATAGCCCAGGTGAAGTCAACTCAACGATCGTTCTAAAAGCGCTGAAAGAAAATTTGACGCCACTTGGTATCAAGGTGCATGAAGCGCCTGCCCAGCGTAGTACGGATATTGCGATGGCTGCACGTAGCCTAGAAGGTAGGGTCGATATGATCTACACCTCAACCGATAATAACGTGGTCTCAGCCTACGAGTCGCTATACCAAGTCGCCAAAGAAAGTAAAATTCCACTCATTGCCTCCGATACCAGCTCAGTTGAACGCGGTGCCATCGCTGCTTTGGGTGTCAACTACTACGATCTTGGTCGCGAAACAGGCAAAATCGTGGTACGTATCCTAAATGGTGAAGAAGCCGGTGCGATCCCTGTCTATACGCCGCAAATGCTCGATCTATATGTCAGCCCAAAACATGCCAAAGAACAAGGCATTACTTTGCCACAAGCTGTTATCGATAAAGCAAAAGAAGTGGTAGAATAACGCACTTTGATATTTAACTTATCATAGCAACCACAAGATAGACGACAATTTTGACCCCTTCTTTACCATTCGTCATCTACCTTTGGGCTATGAGACTAAGTGTTTAACATAGAAAACCCAGCTATGAATCAGTAGGCTGGGCTTCTTATTTACGCGACTGTTGTTTCAGTAACTATTAGTTAGCGCAGCCGTTTATGAACTATCGTTAAAACACTTTAAAAATGCTAAGACACTGCTGGTATATTTTTTTTGCAGCCTCTGTCTGCGTCGACGCAGCAAGCAAGAAAAACTGTACCTACAGTACGTGATGCATTGATATTACTTTTCACTGACTATAGCTATTTCTTATAAAACACCTATGGCTTATAAAGCATTTATTAGCTGTAAACTATTGGCACCATTGCTAAATTCATCATATCTTGAATCATTAAATTGAATTCAATAAAGGTATCAAGTTAGCTTGCTAATCGTTGTGCATCGTAATATATTTTGGTTTACCCTAACCGCAGATTGCTTAATCTGTTAAATCCACTGCTTAGCCGTTTAGTAGCTAGATGATTTTGGCAATGACTTATTTTTATTGTCACTCACCTATTCCTAGTAGTATTCGCTAGACGCTTGGTTATGACTTACTGATCTCTTATGTCTTTAATTGCTTTTTTTGGTGCGCTTGAAAGTGGTCTAATTTATGGCCTAGTCGCACTCGGTGTGCTTATCTCATTTCGTACACTCGACTTCCCTGATTTGACCGCTGACGGTAGCTTTCCATTAGGTGGTGCGGTCGCTGGTATCTCTATCGTCGCTGGTATCAACCCATGGCTGGCTTGTGTTTTTGGCATGTTAGCAGGATCAGTGGCGGGTATTGTCACCGCATGGCTGCACGTTAAGCTTGGCATTTTGCAGCTACTTGCCAGTATCCTAGTGATGGTGGCGTTATACTCTGTCAATCTACGTATCATGGGTGCGCCGAACTTGCCCCTACTGGGTGAAACCACAGTGTTTAGCTCGTTGGTGACTGATGGAAATGGCTTCTGGATGCGCTGCGTTATCATTGGTGTGGTCGTGCTGTTTGCCAAGCTATTTTTAGATTGGTTTTATAGTACCGAAACAGGCTTGTCGATGCGCGCTACGGGTTCAAATTTACGTATGGCGCAAGCACAAGGCATTAATACCTCGTGGATGACCATCATCGGTATGGCCGTCTCTAACGGTTTGATTGCCTTAGCAGGCGCCTTATTTGTACAGACCCAAGGCGGCGCAGATATTTCTATCGGTATTGGTACGATTGTCATTGGTCTGGCAGCGGTCATCATCGGTGAAACCATCATTCCTGCCAAGCGTATTTGGTTGATTACCTTTGCAGTCATTGTTGGCGCGGTATTGTATAAGCTATTTATTCAGGTTGCGCTATCAAGCGATACGCTACGTAGTATTGGCTTTGGCCCGCAAGACTTAAACTTAATTACAGCACTACTTGTGGTATTGGCATTGGTATTACCAAAAGCGAAAACCAAGTTTTTATCTCGTAGAGTTCGCGCCTAGCTTGAAGATACCGTCTTAAAAAGATAATAAGGAATAACGATTATGATGCAAGCCACCGATTTACGCTTGACCTTTAACCCAGGCACGCCAATCGAAAACCCTGCTTTACGCGGTATCAGTTTAAACATTGCCAATGGTGAGTTTGTCACCGTCATTGGTACCAATGGCGCCGGTAAATCGACTTTTTTAAATGCGGTCAGTGGCACCACACGCGTCGATAGTGGCTCAATCTTATTAAATGGCAATGATGTCACCAAAAAAACGGCCCATCAACGCGCGCATTGGGTCGCTCGGGTATTCCAAGATCCAATGGCTGGAACGTGCGAAGCGCTAACGATTGAAGAAAACATGGCATTGGCCTATAAACGTGGCGGTAAACGTGGTCTTAAATTCGCCCTAAACCCCAATAACCGCGACCTGTTCCGAGAAAAGTTGTCGGTGCTAAAACTGGGACTAGAAAACCGTTTGACCGACCGCATGGGGCTATTATCCGGCGGCCAACGTCAAGCAGTTAGTCTGCTGATGGCGTCACTGCAACCTTCTAAAATCTTATTGCTGGATGAGCATACTGCCGCTCTCGACCCTAAGACTGCTGCTTTCGTTTTAGAATTGACCGACAAGATTGTGACCGACAATCAGCTCACCACTATGATGGTCACACACTCGATGCAGCAAGCACTGGCACATGGCACGCGTACTGTGATGCTGCACCAAGGACAAGTCGTGCTAGATGTCGCTGGTGATACTCGTAAAGGCATGACCGTACATGACTTGCTCGATATGTTTGAGCAAACGCGCGGTGAAAAAGTCGAAGATGACAGCTTGATATTGAGCTAATTTATAAATATAAATACATTAAAAAAAGCCCATCCTTAAAATTAAGGATGGGCTTTTTATTCCTAAAACATGCCGTCGACAGGATAGATTGGCTGCCTCTGCCTCACTGCTACAAAACTAAACCCCAAGCAATACCAGTTTTTGAATCAGCTCACTCACATGCTGTGATTGCATTTTTCTCATGACTTGTGAGCGATGTACTTCCACCGTGCGCACCGACACCTCTAGATGATCGGCGATGACTTTGTTGATATTACCTTGTAGCAACTCATGCGCCACTTGCCGCTCTTTATCGGTTAGCTGTGCATAGAGTTCACTAATGCTATACAGCTTAGCACGCTCAATGGTCAACGCTTGGGCACGAGTAATCGCTTGTTGTAGACGGTGGCTATTAATGGGTTTTTCTAAATAATCTGCTGCGCCTTGTTTGAGCATCATAACCGCATCAGAAATCTCTCCATTGCCCGTCAAAGCAATCAGCGCCATCGGACTATCGTGATTATTAAGATGGGCGTGTAGTGCCTGCCCGCTCATCTCAGGCATCATCAAATCACTGATAACCACTGCTGGGCTATATATATCCACCTGCTGCAAAAAATCCACGGCACTCGGCCATACCTGTGTAACAAAACCCAAACTACTCAGTAGAAATTCACAAGATAGGCGTACGCTTTCTTCGTCATCAATGATATGAACAATCAGGGATTCAGAGGTAATATTCAGTGAATTATCCGATAAATTATTGAGGTTAACTTGCCCGCATGAATGCTCGTTTGGCACATTGGAAGAAGTCATACACTACCTTATTACTAAATGAATTCGCTAAGTTTATTGCGGTTTGTCATTGGTCTTTGCTATATATAGCGGCAGATAAAAAGACACTTGTGCCCCCGTTTGGTTTGACGGCTGATAAAAGGTATTGCTCTGTACCAACTGGATTTTGCCGTTTAAGCTGCGTTTGCATCGCTGTTGATGACTACCGTTTACCGTCTGGATGATATCAAGCTCATGCTGTACATTCAGATTGCTAAGCTGCATCGTGCCGCCAAGCGATTTGCACAATCGCTGACATATCATCAGACCCAATCCTAGGCCATCAGCTTTCGTCGACTTGGTGTCATATGAATGGAGTGATTTTTGCGGTGAGCGACGCGCCTCTAGCTGGGCGGCCTCAAAGCCACCAGCATCATCACTAATATGCAACACCAGCCACTGTTTGCCAGCATGCTCTTCTGCTTGGCAGCGTAGCATGATATGGGTTGCACCTTGCTGCTGCGCATTGGTCACAGTGTTAATCAATAACTGATCTAGCAGTAAGTCGGGTAAGGTCAAATGCTGATAATCACTCGCCAGCCAAAAGCTAATACCTGACGCTTTTTCGCCCAATAGCAAGACACATTGCTGATAAGTCGCGGCAATATCGACGTTGACCTCACTCGCCTGCGACCGACCCGCCCAATGACGGATATTACCAATGACCGCCGCGACACGCTCAGTCTCAGTGACAATCTGCTGGAGCGCATTTTCTGTGGTGGCATCACTGTCTGACTCTGTATTCTCAGGGTTTTTATTTGACCTTATTTTATTTAAGCGTGTTTGTTGGTTACGAATCAATAAGCCTTGGGCATAATTCTGAATGGTCGCCAGTGGCTGATTGATTTCATGAGCAATTGAACCGCTCATCTCACCAATGACAGCAAAACGTTCCGACTGCCGCAGTTGTTGGTCATAATCACGAATCAGCTGGTTTTGCGTCAGTATTTTTTGCCGACGACGCCACGCCAGCCAGCTCATCCAAGCATAATTAATCGTGGATATCAGGACAATAAAGACAATTATACCCATCCATAAACGATGCGACTGTATCCAATCCACGATATGAGAGCTGAGCTGCTTTTGTGCGGGATGACGATTCATCTCGTATAAGATACGCTCAGCATCGATACTAGACTCCGGTGGCAGCCAGCGCTGTCTTAAACGCGCTTCGTCGCTATTCGCTGCGACTGTACCAAACAAGTTCTGATTGATTTGATGTACTAGCGTAGCAGGTGCTTGCTCTGTCGCTGCCAATGTCCAATTGGGATATATCTTTGTTGACGACTGACAATTTGACGCGGTGGTCACTGGATGAATCAAACGGTATTGTTTTTTATTAATTTTCCCTTGCCGCGCCATCTCTTCCATCAAGCACAGCGGCGCTATCGCCGCATCGACCTCGCCACTTGCCAAGGCATCCAACGTCCGTTCTACCGGATAACCCACAAACTGCGTTTGATAGCGACTGGGCGCGATACCATTTTGTTGTAATAAATGTGCCACCAACAGATAACCACCAAATGCATCCGCATCAACGGCGGCAATACGGTGTTGATGCAAATCTTGCAAACGAAGAATATTACTGTCAGCGGCCACCCATAATGCGCTAGCGACCTCTTCCATGGCGCTAGGTTCTTGCACCTGATTGAGCGTATCCAGTTTATTTAACTCATTTAGCTCATTGACTAGATCAACGGTAGTAGATGATGGGCTTAGCATTTTTTGAGTATTAAAACTGATAACATCTGTATCGCTCGTATTTTTCAAATTAGCAGGCGTGCTATCCGTCTGCAAAGTTGCCAGCCAGCGCCACCTTGTGGTATTCATTTTTATAAACTGCACTTGTGGGCCAAGTACCAACGCAAACTGCTGCGCTTTAATCTGCTGTTGCCAATTCTCCAGTGCTAAAGGCACCAATATGACCGTGTCATCTGCCAGTTGACGATTGAGTTGATCCAACCACGGCTGCCATGTTTGCTGTGTGACCGCTTCACCTTGCGGTGCCAGTACACCTAAATAATAGGTCTCTGCTTGCGCTATTGCTAGTAGTGACCCGCCAAACCAAATAGTAAGCATCAGCAAAGCGCGACACGTAGTAGCGGTACTCATCAAAGCTCTACTCCTGCTATTTTTGTGCATAAACACTGTCTGTCATTTATCCTACTGATTTTTCATGGCCAACAAAAGCCTTAACAATAATGTGGTTTTCCACAATACCCAAATGTTACGCGTTACCTTATACTAAATAACAGTAGTGTAACTTTTAATTCGCTGAGCTTCACTCATTGATATCAACTATATCATTTGACGCTGGGCTTAGAACACGTATCTTATGGAGGGCGGGCCCATGAAAAAGTGGCCATTAATTATCCTTATTGCAGCAGTTATCGGACTAGCAGTAGCGTTTATTATTGGGCAATTATTGCCTAATATGCGCACCACCACCAGTGACATCGAAGTCAACATTACTGACCCCGCTCTAATCGAGAAAGGTGCATATGTGGCGCGTACCGGTGACTGTGTCGCTTGTCATACCGTACTCGGTGGTGAAGATTACGCGGGTGGTCTGCCTATGCTGACCCCACTTGGTGCGATTTACTCGACCAACATCACCCCTGATAAAGAAACGGGTATCGGTAATTATACCTTTAATGACTTTAAAAATGCAGTCAAACATGGTGTCGCCCCAGGCAATAAAGCGCTATATCCTGCCATGCCGTATCCGTCGTATCAAATCATGCCTGACGAAGATATGGCGGCGATGTATGCCTTCTTTATGTCGGATGTAAAAGCCGTCAATCAGCCTAACCTTAAGGGCGAGCTACCACCTGTAGCAAACTGGCGCTGGCCACTGGCTTATTGGCAAGTGCTGTTTGACCGTAAGCGCGACTTTGTTCCTGAAACCGATGATGCCGTATTGGCACGTGGTCAGTACTTAGTTGAAGGCCCAGGACATTGCGGCTCTTGTCATACCGAACGCGGTATTGGCTATCAAGAAATCGCCTTAAGCAATGCGGACTCTGAAGAATATCTAAGCGGTGCCGTCATTGATGGCTGGCGCGCCAAAAGTATCCGCGGTGAGCACCGTGGTCTTGGCACGTGGACCATTGCTGAGCTAAACGACTTCTTTAAAACAGGTCGTACCGACACCACTGCTGCCTTTGGTGCGATGGCCGAAGTCGTTGAGCTCAGTACCCAGCATATGACCAATGACGACATTAATGCCATGTCATCGTATCTAAAATCCCTATCCCCTGCCCCTAATAAAGCAGTAACGCTGCCAGAAAAAGAGG
Source organism: Psychrobacter sp. FME5 (assembly GCF_014861375.1). Taxonomy (NCBI): domain Bacteria; kingdom Pseudomonadati; phylum Pseudomonadota; class Gammaproteobacteria; order Moraxellales; family Moraxellaceae; genus Psychrobacter; species Psychrobacter sp. FME5. The sequence goes on from NZ_RRYX01000042.1 coordinate 10,448, forward strand.
ACACCACCACCGAAAAGCTATTGGCTGGTAACTATGACTCACGTGGTGCGCTGTTATACACAGAATATTGTACCGTCTGTCACCGTGCTGATGGCCAAGGTGTCCCGCGTATCTTCCCAGCTTTAGATGGAAATAGTGCGGTATATGCTAAAAATGCGGACTCTGTCTTACAGATCACCTTAGGTGGTGGTCGTATGCCTGAAACCTCGCATGATCGCATGGCATTCACTATGCCTGAGTTCACTAACCTAGCTGATGCTGACGTGGCAGAAGTGGTCAACTATGTGCGTAATAGCTGGACCAACCAAGCCCCTGAAATCGATATCAATGACGTGGTAAAAATGCGTGCATTCCTCGCTAAAAAACCAAAAACAGGCACAGACGTTGCCCCAGATCTAAACGTCGATGCTGCAGCACAAGGAGCAAAATAATGAAAAAATCGCCACTTAACTTGCCCATCGTTGCTAGCAACACTCCACGCAGACTAACGATGGCAGTACTTACCGCCACCGTTTGCGCCATTGGGATTAGCGGTTGCTCAAAACCTGAACCTGTTGAGCATAACGCATCTGAGTTTGACTTGGTCACTGCGGACGATGCCAATGAAGATATCGGCACTTATGTATTACCACAGGATACCTCTATCTTAGATGAGCCCAATGCTGAACAAATCTTGTACGGTAAGCGTCTGAATAATGAAACCAGACGCCTACTACCGGACAATGTTGGCGCCGAGATGAACTGTAATAGTTGCCACATCGGTCAAGGTAAAGTGCCGCTTGGCGACCCGTACATCAACAGCTTTAACAACTATCCAAAATTTATGCCGCGTTCTGGTAAAGAGCTAGACTTAACCGCCCGTATCAATGGCTGCTTCCAGCGCTCAATGAACGGCAAGGTACTCGATCGCGAGTCTCCTGAGATGTTAGCGATGTTAGCCTATATGGAGTGGTTAGCGCAGAATACCCCTAAAGACCAAAAAGTTGATATCAATAACGCGGGTAAAGTTGATGAATCCTTGGTCGGTGACACCGTACACGGTGAGAAAATATACCACGCCCAGTGTGCCACTTGTCACGGCGATAATGGTGAAGGAATGAAAGACAGCCGCGGCGATATTATCTTCCCGCCACTATGGGGCGATGAATCCTTTAACATTGGTGCCGGTATGGCACGTACTTATAAAGCTGCAGCCTTTGTTAAATACAATATGCCAATGGGTATCCAAACCATAGGGCTTTGGGGCCACGGTAACGTTTTAAGTGACCAAGATGCCGTCGATGTGGCAGAGTTCTTTACCCATCAGCCGCGCCCTGACTTTCCGGATAAAATTCATGACTTCCCTTCCGGCAAAAAACCTAAAGATGTACGCTATTGATACCTAGGGCTTGCCAGCCATTAGCCATGAATATAATTGCACGCTTTTTTAATCATTAGCAAGCCAATGATAAACCTTCAAGAAAATTCACTTTTCTTGAAGGTTTTTTTGTTATCTATGGTTAATGATTCTACTAAGTTTTGGCTAGCCACTATATAGTTGCTTTATATCAAAGCTTTATATATCAAACTAACATCCAAGCTTAGTTATTGCCATTTACACACCATTTACAAAAGAGGCCTGCCATGCGCAAAATCCCTGTCTACTCTCACCCTGCGGCTGGTTGGCCTGCGCTGATTTCCTCTACTCGTAAACTGATGGACTACCAGACTTTTTTACGTGGTGGTTTGAGCGTATTAAAAAGCAACCAACCTAAAACAGGCTTTGATTGTCCAGGCTGCGCTTGGCCTGACCACAAATCACATAAAGCCATTGATGTCTGCGAAAATGGCATCAAAGTCATCGCTAGTGAGACCATGACCAAGAAAGCAGATGCCAAATTCTTTGCTAGACATACGGTCACAGCGCTGCAAGGATGGTCAGGTTATGAGCTGGAACACAGTGGTCGATTATCAGAGCCGCTATGTTATGATGCGATGCAAGACCGCTATTTACCGATTTCTTGGGAAGCCGCTTACCAGCGTATCGCTGAGCAGCTTGGGTCACTTGACTCGCCAGATGAAGCGCTGTTTTATACCTCAGGCCGTGTCACCAATGAGCCTGCCTTTATGTATCAGTTATTCGTACGCTGTTTCGGTACCAATAACCTACCCGATTGCTCAAACATGTGTCACGAACCTACCTCGGTGATGCTCGGTCGGCAGTTGGGTATTGGCAAAGCCACAGTCAAATTAGAAGATTTTGAGCAAGCCAAACTAATATTAATGTTTGGGCAAAATCCTGCAACCAATCACCCGCGTATGCTAGAAATGCTCGCTCATGCTCACGAGCAAGGATGTCGCATCCTCTCAATCAACCCCATGCGCGAACAAGGATTGCGTAAATTTAGAAACCCGCAAAAGCCTTCACACATGGCAGCAGGCCAAAGCGATGAGATGGTCGATGAAGTCATTCAAATTCAAATCGGTGGTGATGCGGCATTATTGACCGGACTGGCCAAATGGCTGACCAAAAACAATAAAATCAATCAAGGCTTTATTCATCAGCATACCTCAGGATACGAGGCACTCGATGCGTGGCTGCGTCAACAGTCTTGGACGGATGTAGAGCGCGGGTCTGGCATCAGTAAAGAGGAGATTATTGCTATTGCCAAATTGGTGGCCGACAGTCCTGCGACTATTTGCACCTGGGGTATGGGCATCACCCAGCATGTACAAGGTGATGATAATGTAGCGATGATTACCAACCTACTGCTATTGATGGGCATGATTGGTATCGATGGCGCAGGCGCGTCACCCGTGCGTGGGCACTCCAATGTGCAAGGCGATCGTACCATGGGCATCCATGAACGCCCTGCGCAAAGCCTGCTAGATAGTCTTGAGCGGGTCTTTGAGCACTCTATGCCTCAAGAAGATGGCTATGATGTCGTTGCTGGTGCAAAAGCCTTAATCGCTGGCAAGCTAAAAGTGTTTATGAGTATGGGTGGTAACTATGCTGTCGCTGCACCCGATACTAGTGCCATTCAACAAGCGCTAACCACCACTCAGCTCAATATTTTTGTCGGCACCAAGCTGAATGAAACCATGCTATATCCAGGGGCAAACAACCTTATTTTGCCTTGTTTAGGTCGTACCGAACGTATCATTACCGCTAAAGGCGAGCAGTTTGCCACTATCGAAGACTCTATGTGTCAGATTGTGCCGACTCAAGGTACGCTTAAGCCCGTTAGCGAGACCTTAAAGTCAGAAGCGCAAATCGTGGCAAACATCGCTACCCATGTGCTGGGTAATCATTCAACCATTCCTTGGCAAGCAATGAGTGAGGATTTCGATGTTGTCCGTGATTATATCGCTCAAGCGATTAATGGTTTTGAGGACTTTAATCAGCGTATTCGCGAAGCCGAGCGCGGCTTTCACTTATACCATGCTGCACGTCATCGGGTATGGAATACCGACAGCGGCAAAGCGCAGTTTGAAGTACCACAATATCCCATTACCTACGTCGCCGCACAGATGGCAGAGACAACAGCAACCTTTAACCATGACAAAAAAGCCACTACTAACCTTGATAGTGCGTCAAGCGATGAGCAAAAGGTCTGGCAGCTGACCAGCGTACGTAGCCACGACCAATTCAACACTATGATTTTCGGGCTTAATGATCGCTACCGCCAAACCAATCGCCGTGATGTGCTGTTTATGCATCCGGACGAAATCAGCCGCTTGGGGTGGCAAAAAGGCGATCGGGTCATGGTCTCTCGTCACGCCAGCCCAGCAAACACCCTAAACAGCTCAGATACACCAAATAAAATAGCGCAACCACGTACATTAGGGCCGTTAATATTGACCGAGATGGATATTGCCTCCAATGCTATAGCCGCCTATTACCCTGAATGTAATGACTTATTTGATTTGGATACCCACGCACCAGACTCACATATCCCAGCGTATAAATCAACGACTGTCGTTTTACAACGAGTGAATGCAGCTACCGCTGAGCTAGCCTAAAAAGTTATAGAGGGTTTATTAAGTGATAAGGCCGTGTTGAACAGTCAACCATGACAAAAATTATGATGAGATATGATGATCGCTGAAATGAATAACGAAACGCGCAATCGGACTGATGAGCAATGCTTAACAAATACGATGCAGGATGTGGCAGAAGTAAGAGCAACACCGTCTGCAACGCCAATGACTCGCACCCACTTATCACAAAAGCATGCCTACCCATCGGATAGTAATACGAGCACTGCTAACATACATATTGCTTATCAGCCAGCCAGTCTAGCGGTAGAAGCTGCTGTGGCTATCGTTATCAACGGTATTCACTATGCGGTATTGATGGCCAGTCCTCATCAGCTAGAGTATTTGGCTATTGGGTTTTTATTTAGCGAAGGATTGATTCAACAAAACCATGAGCTGCTTGATTGGGACGTTACTCAGCTTACTGATATCGCAAGCTATCAACAGTTTACCCCTGAGTCTGTGGCCAAAAATAATACGTCAGGAAATGCTGAATCAGAAAGCTTTGAACAAGCCTTTTTGCACCTACAAGACTATGATATTTATGTGGTGGAGTTGACCTTAAACCAGCGCTGTCATCAACGTATCCAAGCACAAAAGCATCAGCTGGCAGGCCGAACAGGTTGCGGCATGTGTGGTATCACAGGATTGTCACAGGCATTGCCTGATTTGAGTGGACACTTACATGACTCGTTTCAGCGACCAATGCACAATAATTTTCCGAGTCTTGATTATCTGCTCGATCTGCGACAGCAAGTAGATGCTACCCAACATACGCATCAACTAACAGGGGCAGTACATGCTGCAGCAGCAATGCACAACCAGCAGCTATATCTGTTTGAAGATGTGGGGCGACACAATGCGCTTGATAAACTGATCGGCTGGCAGGTGCGACAAAAAATACAAGTACAGTGTGTCCTGATGACCTCGCGCTTATCGATTGAGTTGGTACAGAAGTCTATTCGCGGTGGCATTCCTTGGTTAGTCGGTATGTCCGCCCCTACCAGTACGGCGGTGCGTGTCGCCGAACGTTATGGGTTAGGATTGGCAGGGTTTTTACGTGACAATAGAGTGACTTATTACTCTGGCACCTAACCAATGGTAATCTAGCTACCTAACCCTTCTAACTATTATAAATTCTTCCTCTAAATCCATTTATCGGACTACTCAGTCTAAGCATTTTAATGTCTAATGGCTGTAACCTCAGCTTATGACCGTCACGCTAACCTATCCCGTATTACTTCCCAATACTACACATTACTCTCCTCTTTTTTTATTTTCAAAATAGTTTACGACCTCGGATATCGCTAACCAGTCAGCTGGCCAATATCATAGAATGCTATTTTGGACGCATCTCTTTTATAGTAGTTTGACTATACATTTGAGGTTGTTTACATAATAGGTTACCCTTAGCGCACGAAAATGTTACCTGTAATTAACATGGTTGTAGTTTTATTTATCAATAAGTCGTTCATTATGCTGATTACTTGGGCCGTATCGCATCGATTATTGCGAATATAGGTAATGATGATTTCGGATTATGCATCAACTGCAACAATGCGATAAACACCACTATGACTATCGGCTTATTACCGCTGATAAAGCTGTCTAAATCTAGCCCACACCATCAACCATGGTTTGGTGCTTATCCGCAATATTATTATGGCTGTTCGTAAGATGGACAGCCATAGCACTCGACTACAACTATGTAGCATACCTAATGGCATCATGGTTATTCCATAAAATGAAGACCACGACCATTAATACAGTTGATATATTTGCTATTTATAGTACGACGCGCATTAGCTCAAGATGGGAATTTTATAGGCTATATCGTATTCCTAATAGTTTGGGCTAATTAAATTTCACTGAATTTTATTCATTTAAAACAATTGCGAGGTATGAATTTGAAAACGGAGTCATTGTTCCAATTTTCATCGCTCACCATTATTTTATTATTATTGGCATTTTATGGCGGTACTTATCTACTTTCTTTATTAATCAAGAAAGACAAAGAAACAACCTCTGGATTTATGGTCGCAGGTCACGGTGTCGGTTTCGGTATGGGCGCCGCCAGTATGACCGCCACTTGGATTTGGGCAGCTTCATTTTATGCCGCAGCTACTTCTGGCTACAAATACGGCGTGTCAGGCCCGATACATTATGGGTTTTGGGGTGCATTGATGATTTTATTCATCTACCCATTCGGTATGCGCTTTCGTGAATTGGCCCCAAATGGCCACACATTAGGGGAACTAATCCATGCGCGCCATGGTTCATCAAGCCAATTAATTTTAGCCATATCTAACATTATGGGCAGCTTAATTAGCTTGATGGTCAACTTCACCGCGGCTGGAGCGTTGGTGTCAGTCTTGTCACCCTTATCGTTTCAAACGGGTGTGATGATCGCCGGTATCGGTGTGCTGAGCTATACTTTGACCTCAGGTTTTCGAGCCTCTGTCTTTACAGATTTTGCCCAATTGGTCGCATTAATGGCGATTGGTGTGGTCATTATCCCAGCGGTATTATTTTCTATGGGTGGACCTTCAGTCATGGTTAGTGGGCTGTCTAACCTGACCTTAGAACAGCAGGATTTCTTTTCGTCTGAGGCATTCTTTCAACAAGGCGCCCCTTATTTTGTCGCAGTATTGGCTTATGCTATTGGTAACCAGACCATTACTCAGCGCTTATTTGCCATTGATAAAACCAAAATTAAAGCGACATTTGTCACTGCGACTGTCGGCTATGCTGGTATCGTTATCGGCCTTGGTATGATTGGACTGATGGCCTTAACCATTGGTATTGAACCACTTGATGGCAATATGAATAACCTGATTCCACAGATGGTCAGTGCCTATTTGCATCCCGTATTTATCGCACTATTCTTTATCTTAGTGATTGGCTCATTGTCATCGACCGCCGACTCGGATTTATCAGCCCTATCGACTATTATGATGGCCGATGTCTATGGCAAAAATATCGCCAAAAAAGGTAAGGCAAAGCCAAAAACTATGATGCTTGTTGGTCGTGGTACGATGATTATTGCCACTGCCGCTGGGTTGATTTTTGCCAGCTTTAAACTTGATATTTTAGTGATGCTAGTCTTCGTTGGTGCATTATGGGGCGCGATTGTATTCCCTGTGATTGCCAGTGTGTTCTGGAATCGCGTGACTAATACCGCCTTTACGTCAGCCGTTATTGTGGGTCTACTACTCTTCTGTGTTGCCCGTTTTGAGCTGATACCTATTACTGGCTTTGCCGCTTACTTCTTTGAGATATTAGCCAGCGTTGGCGCAGCGGTCGTTATCGGTCTTATGGTCTTTGGGTTCTTAGGCCGAAAAATCGGTATGGGAGCCGCGGCTATTACGCTCGTGCTGATGTTAATCTTCGCGACTGGCTTCCTACGTCAATACATGGTCTTACTCGCCTCACTGACCGCATACGGCGCCAGTACCATTGTCTGCGTGATTGTCAGTTTGATGGGTAATGAGTATTTCGACTTTGACCTTATCAATCAGCGCGTGGGCAATTACGATAAAAAGAGCGAGGCCGTACAGACGCCCAAAACTTAGATCACAGCAGTGTTATGAAATAATGGTTGGTCAGTATATTAGTAATTATTGGCTGACTGCTAACTGCTCATAAATACGATAAGGAGATATCATGGACAACGTGTTTATATATGGCTTATATATTTTAATTTGGCCAGCGATTACGCTTGGGGTGCTGATATTAATCTGCACCGCAACCTATCGAGACATCAAAGAAGCCAAACGCAATAATCAGGATATTATTTAATAAAATATTTTTGGTGTTATCTTGAATATTCATCGCTCAGCAAACGCTTAGCGATGAATCAATAAGGCTATTAACGGCTTAAATATGATAAATTACAGGAAATTTTATATAAGCTAGTAAATAACCTGCTTTTAATTGAAAAATGACTTGTAATTTAAAATATTTTTGCTAATATAGTCCACCTTGATTGGCTGGATAGCAAAGTGGTAATGCACTGGACTGCAACTCCTTGATCGTCGGTTCGATTCCGACTCCAGCCTCCAATTATTTAGCTCAAATATTTATCAGCAATACATTAACTTTAGCTTGCTTTATTAATGAAAATGCTTATAATAGCGAGCTACTTATCTAGTAGCTAGGTGGTCTATCAACTAGTATACGTTAAAGATAAAACAAGTTTTGCCCGGGTGGTGAAATTGGTAGACACAAGGGATTTAAAATCCCTCGATCGAAAGATCGTGCCGGTTCAAGTCCGGCTCCGGGTACCATTATATTAAAAGGCTTCCAAGCAATTGGAAGCCTTTTTCTTATTCTATACCTTCTCTTATTTAACCGACTTTTCTTTTGAGAAAAGGCATTGCCCATCTTCTTTAAAATAATCGGTTAAGCTATAGCGCCTTGATAGGTAAGCCTCTTGAAACCGTATAGTGTAGTTTCCATTATTTGTGAATTGTCTATACTTCGAAAAATCCGCCTAAATTTATTCAGACATTTTTTATAGTAAAATTTGAAGGTTTTTTTGTGCAGAAGCATTACCTTTCTCAGCTGCCTTCTTATACCAATAAAGCGCTTTATCATAATCCTGATCTACTCCAAACCCACCTTCGCAGTAAAGCTCACCTAAATTGACTTTTGCTTGTTCACTACCTTTTTGCTTTTGCATAGTCTGCCTCTACACCCGTCCAATAAATATAACCTAATAAGCGATGCTTTTCATTTTGAGTCAAGTCATCCATCGCCATTATTTTACACTGTGGACTGTCTTGGCCTTCTGATAGATTACATTCCTCTGCAATTGAGGGATAAAACTCTTGACTAGCCAAATTTGAACACCCTGTTAAAGATGTAAGAACTAGGGCGTGTCTTCAATTCATTTTACAATGAACGATAGTACACGCCAGATAGAGCATTGACTTAAAATTACGAGCTAACTTCTCATAGCGAGTAGCGATACTACGAAAGTGCTTAAGCCTTGCAAACATATTTTCAACAAGATGACGTAGTTTGTACAAATAGCTATCAAACTCTGGATTAGGCTGTTTGGCATTCTTCCTTTTAGGAACGACAGGTATCATATTATGGCTGCGAGCTTTGTCTCTAATAGCCTCTGAGTCATAGCCTTTATCAGCGATGAAGTAATCAGCTTGTCCAATCATTTCAATCAATTCACCTGCAACTTGACTGTCGTGGACTTCACCCCCAGTGATTTTAAAATTGAGCGGATATCCATCGGCATCACAGGATAGGTGTATCTTTGTAGTTGCGCCGCCACGGCTTTGTCCAATTGCTCGCTCTTCACCAAGCCGAGCTCCACTTGCATGCTGATGACAGCGAACATAGCTTCCGTCTGTGAATATCCATTCCGTATCAATTTCTTTTCGTAAGCTAAAAAAAAATTCGCCCATAAGCCATTTTTTGACCAGCGGTTGAAACGACTATAGGCTGTTTTCCACGAACACAATTCTTCAGGTATGTCGCGCCAAGGCGCGCCGGTGCGTAGCTTCCACAGTATAGCTTCCATGACCTCTCGACTATTTTGTGTTTGATAGCAGCCGTACTTCATCATCGTCGATTGCAATTGACCCCAAAGCGTATCTGTTAATGCTTTTCTTGCCATAACTCGTATTTCTCACATCCACTCAATAGATGCGGTATTGTAGCTATTATTTATGGCTTATCCAATTGAAGACATGCCCTAGTATGATTAATATTTTCAACTTAATACCTTTTAAATATTAAAAACAGTAGCTCACAGCTTGGCAATCACCAGCATCACATACAGTATCGAGCCAATAAACCACGTTGCATTCACGGCGATACCTGAATACCATTTCTGCTTAACCGCTTGGTTTTTGTTAGCAAAGGCCGCTTGCCGCTCTGCGGTGACAGGCAAGATATTATAGGGATTTTTTATGCCATCCCACATGAGCCGTCGCTGCACTTCAGGATGTAAGGCAGGATTGGCACTAGACTGGTAGATATTGCCTTCAGCAAGATCTAAAAAGCTGACGGTACAGGCACGTAACCAACCCATAATCGTCACTTCATGGCGTAGTCCAGTCAAACCCTTATTTTTCTTCTCTTGAGCGATATCAGCACAAGCAAAGAGTGAGGTACTGACATCAGTTGGACAGGCATGAGCATATCGGGGGTCAAGCGGTAGCTCATCTGCTGGACGTTCCATATAGGTGCGGATAAACGCCCACTGGTCGTAAGGGCTGAGTTGCATGTCTTCGAGATTGATATTTTGAATGGTTTGGTTTGTCTTGGGGTCAATCACATGTAAGTTTAGCGCTTCAAATACGACGCCCTTGTTACGTCTGACTGAGGCGACAATATCTTTGTAATTAATTAAATGGAAGATAGGCTCTTGCTTGCGATTGTGCTCATAATAAGCAATCTGCTGGGTCTGCTTTAGTAATATAAGTTTATTAGAGTAAGATTTTTTGTTTTTAAGTTGTTTTAAAACTAAATATGATCCAAAACCAAAAACTATTAAAAATAAAATAAGCATACCAATGGGAAATAAAGACAATAATTCAAACTCTTCAATAATCAAATAACTAAATGATACTACTAAGAACATGAATAGACCTTGCCCAAACAACCAACTAAAGCAATAAGCCATTAAAAAACCCACTAATTGATATGAATTAATGATCGGGTGAAATAATAAATAATCTGGGTTTACCTCATGCACATCACGGCTCAACTTCTCTATACTGGCTATTTTTTCTCGATACGCAGGTATGCTTTCTTCCCAAGGTCGACTCAGGAGCTTTTCGATGGGATGGGTATTGTTAGGAGGATTGTAAATCATAGTTGTACAGTATTTAGTTAGCCAACAATTTTTGCTAGCCATTATAAGCCATCACTGCCCACGTAAACAAACTTATGTTAATTAATATCACCACTATCCATCTAGTATTCACTTGCCAATTCTTGCCCTCAAATGCTTTTTTAGCCTCTTCGGTAATCGGCTGTATCGGGTAAGGGTTGTCTTTACCATCCCAAGTAAGTAGCTTGCTAATATCAGGATGTAATATGGCTTGCTTAGTACACTGGTAGTTATTACCTTGTAATAAGTAACCAAGCGCATATATTGAGCTGATAATAAGCATAACAATACCGCCAGCGCCTGAATGCTGCGTGTTGAGAATGCCATATTTCCGAAAGACAATATCACTACAGGCAAAAAGTGATTTGCTGGTATCGGCAGGATAAGTATCACAGAATTGAGGGTCTATGGGCAGGTCTTTGGCATCACTTTCCATATATGTTCGGATAAATGCCCAATGTACACGAGGATCAACAGAGACATCATGCGGTTTGATATGATGCGTAATATCCCCTGTACTAGGGTCTGCAACATATAAATTTAATGGTGTGTAGGCTGTATTATTTTTGATGGTATGTATTTCAGGAATCAGGTCTTTGTAATCTACTATCTTTAATTCAAAGGGTTTAAAAAACTGTAACGCCGGACGAAAGTAATACACTACTTTTTGCTCTTTTTTTAAGAAATAATATTGAGTTCGATATGGATGTTTAAGTATTAGCTGGTAGATGAGTAGGATTAACGGTGTACAGAATACTATGAAAATAAATATCATTGAAGCAATATTAAAAATTTGTAATAAACCTTGGCTGTGTTTTAATAATGTGTTGATTAATTTAATGATAGAATAATGGTGTTATAGTAGTTTTGATTTAAGCAAACAAAAGGAATTAAGTATATGGTAGTAGATATCACTAACCCCGAATTAGTAGACAAAGA
>NZ_RRYX01000043.1:0-22070 GCF_014861375.1 Psychrobacter sp. FME5
AAGACCATTACCTCTGACAATGGTAAAGAGTTTGCTCAGCATAAGAAGGTGAAACGAAAGCTCTTTACTTCCTTCTTCTTTGCCGATGCTTATGCGTCATGGCAGCGAGGAACCAACGAGAATACTAACGGCTTAATCAGAGAGTTCTTGCCTAAGGGTTGTGACTTTAGACAAGTCTCTGATAATGAGATACAGGACATTGAGAATAAACTAAACAACAGACCAAGAAAACGATTAGGGTTTAAAACGCCCAATCAGGTGTTCTATAATATAATTTAGCGTTGCACTTGGTGTGTTAATCTAAGAGTATTTTAACTATAGTATTATTAATTCTATTTTGAGAGCTTTAACTTAAGAGTCCGAAATTCTATGGTCAATGTCTCCGCGACGAGTCCCGTCGACGATAAAAAAGTCCGCCTTAAGCATTTAATTCAGCGCCTGCCAAATTTGCCAGGGGTATATAAAATGCTGGGTAAAAATGGCGATATTTTGTATGTCGGTAAGGCAAAATCACTGAAAAGCCGTGTAAACAGCTACTTTGCTAAGACGATTGACCATCCAAAGACGCGCGCGTTAGTCGCACGGATTCATAATATCGAAACCATTATTACCCGCAGCGAAACCGAAGCACTGCTGCTCGAGCAAAATCTAATTAAAGAACATCGTCCCCCTTATAACGTGCTACTGCGCGATGATAAATCTTATCTTTACGTGTTTATTTCAGCAGATAAGCCTTATCCGAGACTGGCTTATGGGCGTGGCAAAGGCAATCACCAAAAAGGACGGTTTTTTGGTCCATTTCCATCGGCACATGCGGCAAAAGAGACGCTGGTGCTTATGCAAAAAATGTTTCAAATGCGCCAATGTACCAATACTTTTTTTAAGCAGCGCAAGCGCCCTTGTCTTGAATATCAAATCAAACGTTGCCGTGCGCCCTGTGTGGGTTTGGTGTCAGCCGATGAATATGCAGAGGATGTGAATAATACCATTCGCTTTTTAAAGGGCGATTCTAGTGATGTCCATAGTGCTCTGATTAAAAAAATGGAAGGCGCCGCTGAGGAATTAGACTTTGAAAAAGCAGTGTTTTATCGTGACCAACTTTCTATGCTGCGCGAAGTACAAGCGAAACAGGCCGTCTATACCGTGCAGGGTGAGGCAGATGTGATAGCAATTGCCAGCCAAGCAGGTATAACCTGCGTCAATGTGTTGACTGTCCGTGGCGGGCGGGTGCTAGGTAGCAAAAACTATTTCCCTGATGTCGACAGCAGTGAGCCACTTGCGGATAATTTATCGGCCTTTATTACCTCATTCTATTTTCAGGTGACCGATGATTTGCCAGCAGAGATTATACTGAGCGATGAATTACCAGATCAAACCGCAGTCAGCGAAGCATTAGCGACCCATTTTGGAAGCAGGGTCGTCATCAAAACCAGCGTCCGTGAACACCGCGCTGAATGGTTGGATTTGGCAAAATTAAACACCAATAATGCGCTCAAAACCAAACTTGGTGATTATTTAGAGTTGCATGCGCGTTTTGGTGCATTAAAGGATGTTTTGGCTGAGGTCACTGACCGTACCATTGATCGCATTGAGTGCTTTGATATCTCGCATACCATGGGCGAGGCGACCATCGGTAGCTGCGTGGTCTTTGACCAAGGTGGCTCGCGTCGCCGTGATTACCGTCAGTATGCGATTCATGATATCCAAGGTGGTGATGATTATGCGGCGATGAAACAGGTGCTGACACGCCGTTATAAGAAGCAGCCGTTGCCTGATTTATTGCTCATTGATGGCGGTAAAGGTCAGCTTGGCATCGCTAAAGAAGTACTGACTGAATTGGGTATTCTTGGCGATACCTTGCTGATTAGTGTGGCAAAAGGCGAAGGACGTAAAGCAGGGCTTGAGGTATTACATTTTATCGATCATGAGCCGCTTGATTTGCCCATGGATAGCAAGGCGCTACATCTATTGATGCATATTCGTGATGAAGCGCATCGCTTTGCCATCACTGCGCATCGTAAAAAGCGTGATAAGCGTCGTTCATCGTCAGTGCTAGAAGTAATTCCGGGACTCGGTGAGAAGCGTCGTCGCGACTTACTTAATCATTTTGGTGGCATACAGCAATTGCTTGGAGCTTCACAGCAAGAGCTATCAGGCGTGCAAGGCATTGGTCCAGTATTAGCGAAGACGATTTATAAAGTACTACATGAATAAATCAGTTGATAATAAAAAAAGACCGCTATTTTACGATAGCGGTCTTTTTAATATAGTCTATGAAAAGTAATATCGATACACCACATACTGCTTGTATAGTTTTTCCTTGCTTGCTGTGCCTATGCAGACAGAGGCTGCAAAAAAACCATACAAGCAGTATCGTAGCGTTTTTAAAATGTTTTAACTATAGCTTATGAATAAAAGTCGTGCTAAATAAAGTTAAGCTTTTCTTTTATAAGTCACAAATTTAAAATCCAATCTACTCTTTTCATCGTGCATTTGCTCAGATTCTCTAGCGACTGCAAATTCACTTGGCAGCTCAGGATAAAAGGCATCGCCATCAGTGATTTCAGTATCTACGTGACTCAGCTCAATACGGTCGGTATACCTTAAGGCTTCGCTAAACACGCGTTCACCGCCAATCACCCAAATGGTATCAAGATTAGTACTATGAGCAAGGTTAGCTGCTTGCGTCAGCGCATCGTCTAAATTATGCATGACATAAGCTTTCTCGCTACCTTCTAAGCCTTTTTGTTCCGCATAATCTAATTGAGTGGTGATAATAAAGCTGATACGTTTTGGAAGCGGTCGGCTACCCATCGACTCAAACGTCTTACGACCCATAATGACGATGCCTTGTATCGCGCCATCATTTTGTTTGGTGGTCATGCTTTTAAAATGCTGTAAGTCTGCAGAGATATGCCACGGGAGCTCATTACCTTTCCCGATACAACGATTGCGACTGATGGCCGCTATTTGAGCAACTTCAATGTTGGCATAACTCATAACCTATCCTCTTTATTTTTTTAAATACTTTTGTTATTTGGGAACATCAACCAAACAAAGGCTATACGGCAACCTTCGCCTTAATTGCAGGGTGTGATTCATAACCATCGACGCTAATGTCTTCGTATTTAAAAGCAAAAATATCTTTCACATCAGGGTTAAGCGTCAATGTTGGCAATGTATACAGCGAGCGTGTTAGCTGTAATTCGACTTGTTCGCGATGGTTTTGATAAATATGGCAATCACCACCGGTCCAAATGAATTCACCGACTTCTAAACCACAAACCTGTGCCACCATATGGGTTAAGAGTGCATAGCTGGCGATATTAAACGGCACACCTAGGAATAAATCTGCTGAGCGCTGATAAAGCTGGCATGACAGTTTATTATCCGCGACGAAGAACTGAAATAGGGTATGACAAGGCGGCAAGGCGACTTGTTCTGCTTCACCAGGATTCCAGCCTGATACAATTAAACGGCGTGAGTTGGGGTTGGTTTTTATTTGCTCGATGACTTGGGTGATTTGATCGACGCCATCAGCGTTGTAGCTGCCATCCTCAGTTTTACTGGCACCATAATTGCGCCATTGATGGCCATAAACAGGCCCAAGGTCGCCAGCAGGACGGTTAAAGCGTGCAGTCTGTTCCGCCGTTGCCCATTCATTCCAAATACGCACGCCGTTTTCTTGCAAGTAATCTACTTGCGTGCTACCGCTTAAAAACCACAATAATTCATAAACGATGGATTTAAAATGGACTTTTTTGGTGGTTAATAATGGAAAGCCGTCAGCTAAATTAAAACGTAGCTGGGCGCCAAAATGGCTTAACGTACCGGTTCCAGTACGGTCACCTTTTTCAGCACCTTCATTTAGAACTAAATGTAGCAAATCTAAGTAGGCTTGCTCGTTTTTACTGTTATGGTAATTATTGGTCATAAAAGTGCTCTTTTGCATGGTTCAAGTGCATATTAAAACGTATTTTAAATGTCTTATTCGATAAGTTCAGGCTTAATAAGCCGACTGCTTACCCCAATCATAAATACCGCGTTTATAAGCGTAAATCAGCATGATTAAGCCGGCGATAATCATCGGTGCACTTAATAGCTGACCCTTGGTCATCCAGCCTAATAAAATAAATCCTTGATCAGCATCTGGCTGACGGAAGAATTCAATGATAAAACGACTGATACCATAGCCTAGTAAGAAAACAGCGGAGGCCGCCATACGCGGGCGCGGCTTTGATGAATACCACCATAAGAAGATAAACAACAGCAGACCTTCAGCAAAGGCTTCGTATAGCTGCGATGGATGGCGAGGTAGCAAGTACTGTCCATTTACCTCAAGCATCAATTCTTGTAGCTCAGGGTTGGTTTGTAATTGCTGCATATCAAACGCCGCCGCTTGCGGAAAGTAGGTCAGCCAGTTATAGCCACCGTCTGATACGCGTCCCCAAAGCTCACCGTTGATATAGTTACCGATACGCCCAAATAATAAACCAGTTGGCACGCAAGGCACGATAAAGTCGAAGACTTGAAAGGCGGTCTTTTTATATTTACGCGCAAAGAACCACATGCCGAACATGACACCGATAAAACCGCCGTGGAAAGACATGCCGCCTTCCCAAACTTTTAATAGGTAAGCAGGATTTTGTAAAAGCTCGCTGAACTGATAAAACAGCACATAACCAATACGACCGCCCAAAATAACGCCAAGGGCACCATAAAAGACCAAATCGGACACCATATCGGTGGTCCAATTATCGCGTTTGGTACTGCGATACCAGGCTAGGCCATAAGCGGCGGCAAATGCCAGCAGGTACATTAAGCCATACCAGTGCACTTCTACTGGACCCAAGGACAGCGCCACGGGATCATACTGAGGATGAATCATCATAAAGGCATCATAATTATTGATAATAGAATGTTGGTCATAATAGCAAAATTCGACCCTTGCGAACACTATGATAAATGAATCGATAAGTGAATGGATGATTGAATGAATAGCAAAGCGCTAAAAAAACCGATAAGATGAAAAAAAGCGCATCAACTCTTAAGGAATCATCATGCAGCCACCGTCATCAACGCTATCATTTATACCAGATAAGAAACCTAAAATAATATTTGCAATTGATGCGCTGACCCTAAAAAGTAGCGGTAAATTACTGCCGTTATCCTTGCTTGGTATGATGGCATCAGGGTTCACGATGTTGGTGCCAATAACCGCGCAAGCGACAAACAGCAGTATCGAACAAATTACGATTTATCAAGGTTTAGCCAGTGTAACGCGTACCTTGCCAATCAGCGGTAGCGGTGAGCAAACAGTGGTTTTTTCTTGTTTATCGCCGGCGATTGAACCAGATAGTATCAGTGTGCAAGCACAAGGGAATATTAATATTGGCGAAGTCAGTATCGAAACCTTGAGCGGTGAGCAAGCGGCGCAATGTCAGTATCAAGGTGATGCGAAAGTACAGAGTCAGCAGAATAATTTAGCAGATATCAGCGCCGAGTTAGAAGCGGCACGTTTAACCAAAGCCTATTTGCAAAATTTGACCAAAGTGACGCAAATAAATACGACTGGCACGCTGGCTAATAATGCGCGTGATTTAGAGACGCAAGCGGCAAATATTAATAAAAGAATTGTAGATCTACAACAGCAAGAAGCCCGTGCCAAGGATACTCTGGGGCAATTAGTTGCAGGTAGTACTAACCAGACGCAGAAGAATGTGACCCAAGTGAGTGTACGCACTGCCAGTCGTGCTGCTAGTACTGTTAAATTGCATTATCAGGTACGCGGCGCCAGTTGGGAGCCGACCTATCAAGCGCGCTTAAATACAGATAGTAAACAACTTAATATTACTGCTTCCGCCATTATTGCCCAACAAACAGGCGAGAATTGGAACAATGTGTCAGTTATCTTAAGTAGCGTTAATCCCAACCAAACCACCACCAGCCAGTTACCAAGAGTCGAGCGCTTATCATTGTACGAAGAGCGCCAAGATAAATTGGCTCGCTATGCACAACCCATGATGGAGAGTGAATCTGCGCCAGTCGTCGTTTCTGCGAGAGACAGTTATGGCGGTGCGTCTGGAGCAGATATGCCACCGCTACCGAGTTTTAGCGTTAGCAGTCAAAATAAAAATGGCATCACCGAGTATCGACTGCCGCAGCGTGTGAGTATTCCCAGTGATGGCAGGCGAGTACGCACGATTATTGACGAGCAAGCTGGTACCAGTAAGCTATGGTTACGTAGCACACCAGGCGCCGAGGCTGCCGCTTATTGGTATGCATCAGCACCGTTTTTGACTCCAGCTTGGGCGGATGGCTCGTTGCAGCTATACCGCGATGATAACTATGTTGGGCAGTCGCGCTACAGCTATCAGAATCTAAAAGAGCAGGGTATTGGTTTTGGCATTGATCCTAGCTTGCTGGTAAAACAGTTGACCGATGAAGACAAACAAGGTGATAAAGGCGTATTTAACCGCCAGCAAACCAAAACGACGACTCAAGCTTATCAATTTACCAATCAGCACAATCGTAGTGTGCGCTTGCAAGTGTTAAGTGCTGAGCCGGTCAGTAGCGATGACAGCATTAAAGTAACCGCGGCACACAGCCCAACCGTCAGCCAAAAAGACTGGAACGATAATAAGGGCATGGTTGCTTGGGAGTTTGATTTGCCGAGTAAGCAATCACAGGTGCTGCAATCGACGTATCAAATCCGCTACTCTGCCGATAAAAAGTTAAGCACGAATTAATGCTAAATCAGAATCATACAATCGATTCAATTTAAAAGGAATGCAGTGCTGCTGTGATAAATTTTGTGAGGCCTCTGGAGTGCGAAGCACACAGCAAGCGAGGAAAATTTACCCTAGCAGAACGCTATTTTGAACGACCCTGTTTTATATTGAAATTCTTATATAAAAGGAAAACTATGTGTATCGTTGCCATTGCTTGGCAGTTATTTGACGAGCTGCCTTTAGTATTATTATCCAATCGTGATGAATTTTTACAGCGTCCAACAGAGCCGCTGCATCAGTGGGCAGATAAGCCTATCTATGCGGGACGTGATAAACAAAGTGATGGCACCTGGCTGGGTATTCATCAAATAGCACATCAAGAGGCGCATCAAAAGCAAAAACAGCAGAGCAGTCAGCTTGCTACTTATGAGCAAAATGGACGTTGGGCGGCGGTATTGAACTTTCGCGATGGCGTGCAGGCAAGCAATGATGAGCGCTCGCGTGGGGCATTGGTGGCTGATTTTTTGACCAGTAATTTAAGCCCGATGGAGTTTGCACGGCAAATAAGTTTGCAAGAGTATGCTGGGTTTAACCTTATTATTGGTGATGCGATGCAAGCGGTCATGGTTAATAATCGGGGTCATGCACCCACGCCGTTATATGCAGGGCTACATGTGATTTCTAATGGTCAACCAGAAGAGGGTTGGTTTAAAACTGAGCGCTTGCGCGGTCGACTACGCCAAGAAGTGCTGCCGTTAATTAGCGAAGATAGCGATGACCAATACTGGCAAGCTGCCGCTTTTGAGGTGCTATCAGATAGTATTCAAGCACCAGCAGATGCGTTACCAGATACGGGTGTCGATATCAAAATAGAACAAGCACTGTCGTCTATTTATATTGAAGGGGCGAATTTAACAGAAATTAGTAATACAGCTATCGATGGTAAAACCACACCAAGCTACGGCACACGAACACAAAGTATTTTAACCGTGCGTAAAAATTATGCCTTAGGTACAGATATTCAAGCTAAAATCGTCAGCCGCGAATGCTCTCATTGAGAAAAATTAGCATAAAAAATACCCATACTGATTGTTCATCAATACGGGTATTTTTTATGCTAAAGCTGTGGAAGCCATCAGCGACATTATTCCACCAACAAATGGTTGTTTTGTTTTGGAATGATTAGTCCTTGTTTAAGCGGTAGTTCGGGCACCAATTCTTGCAAGGCGCGACGGTATACCCCGCGTTTAAAGTGAATCACTTGTCCAAGTGGGTACCAGTAGCTGACCCACTGCCAGTTGTCGAACTCTGGTTTCCCTTCGTCAAAGCGGATATGTTGAGTGTTTGGCTCATCTAAGCGCAGCAAAAACCATTTTTGTTTTTGCCCAATACACAAAGGATACTGCCCATGGCGCACATAGCATTTTGGCAAGCGGTAGCGCAACCAGTCTTGCGTGACCGCCAGTAAATCCACATGACGCGGATGTAAACCGACCTCCTCCCAGAGCTCGCGATACATCGCATCCATCGGCGTCTCCCCGCGGTCGATGCCGCCTTGAGGGAACTGCCAAGCGTTGTGACCAATACGTTTTGCCCACAGAACCTGCCCTTGTGTATTTGCCAAGATGATGCCGACATTGGCGCGAAAGCCGTCTGCATCTATCATGACTAAACCTTTTTAAATTGTTTAAAAATAACTTGTTTCAACAAGGTACAGTGATAGCAATCATAGTTATTATAGGGTGATAGTTATCGATACGATGTCAAAACAAGATTCATTACCGTTATTAAACCAAGAAACAACCGAAATGTGTAACAGTATTTTGCTATAAAATGTTTCACAAGTTTAATCCTTTAAAATCAGCTATTTATAAGCAGGCTTTTGTAGGTTTTTTGGAAGGTCTTATAATAACGATAGTTATTAGTGCGATCAGTATGGAAGATGCGTCACTATCAATGTGTGTATCGAAAACTATCTTTCAGAGGCAGTGATGCAGCAAAGCGTTAATAAAAAAATAGCCCTGTTACTGTTTATAAAAGTAATCCAAGGGGATGGTCCATAAAATCTCGTTTTCGCTTATGCTACACTAGCGAAAGATAGTATGTTTTCAGGAAATACAAAGTAGACAACGCGCCAACTAAAATAAGGACCATTTAAGATGTCAGAGTCAAAAGCTAGCGTTACGTGGCAAGAGAATAAAGCGTTTATGGGTGTGTCGCCGTCAGGGCATAACGTCCAAATCGATGCCGATAAAGAAAAAGGCGCCAGCCCAATGGAGCTGATTTTATTAGGACTAGGTGGTTGTGCCAGTTATGATGTGGTTGCAATTTTACAAAAGTCGCGCCAAGCAGTGACAGACGTGCGCTGTGAGCTGACTGCCCAACGTGCCGAAACTGTTCCAGCGGTTTATACCGACATTCATATGCACTTCATCGTGACCGGTCAAGATATCAAAGACAAGCAAGTTGAAAAGGCTATTCACTTATCAGCAGAAAAATATTGCTCAGCCAGCCGGATGTTGGTACAGGGCGGGGTGAATGTCACTCACGACTTTGAAATGATCGCAGGGTAGGGGCGAACAAACTAATGAATGTATTTTTTGGCTTAATTCCTGATACTGCAGCAGCAGCCATTTGGGCGATGGTGGTGGCGAGTTTGTTACCATTAGCGATGGCGTTGATCGCAAAAGTCTTTGGCGGTTTTAATTTGGCTGACAATGCGCATCCGCGTGATTTTTTGCAACATACGACGGGAGCCGCTGCGCGTGCGAATGCGGCTCAGCAGAACAGTTATGAAACTTTACCGGTATTTTTAGCAGCGGTAGTGGTGGCCATGTTGTTCTTTGTGCCGCAGTTGATTATCAACACCGTCGCCTGGCTATATGTACTGATTCGTGTTGGATATTGCGCCGCATATATTGCCAACTTAGCAACGTTTCGCTCGATTCTTTGGGGGTTATCTATTGCGTGCTGCTTAATGCTATTTTATTTAGCCATTCGGGTCAGTTTTTAGCTTGTTGCTTCTTTGAGCCTTTAATATGGCGAGCTTTATTGAACTCATAGTTGTATAAAAGCAGTGATTATTAGCGTACGCTGGTTTGCAGCGCGTTTATAATTACTGCTTTGTTTTTTTCTCGTTTGATACCTTCCCATAATAGTTGCGCCTCGCTATAACCCTTGGTCAGCATACCAAGCCACTGCTTATAGCGTCCGACTAACACCACATCACTTTTCGCTGCACCTTCTAGAAACTTAATCTGATGAGCAATCAGATCCTGCCATACCAGTGTCGCTGTCTTATCCAGATTTTGACGATTGTCATTATCCATTTGTGTAATCAAGTCGGGACGGGTAACGGCACCGCGACCTAACATTAAATGCGTCGTACCTGCCTGCGCCATACAGTTTTGCGCGTCCTCGCTATTCCATATCTCACCATTGGCAATCACTGGAATAGCTAAGGTATTAAAGTTTTGAATTTTATCCCAATAAGCAGGCGGCTTATAGCCTTGGGTTTTGGTCCGTGCGTGAATGGTCAGCCAATCGGCGCCGCTAGCAGCAATCGCATCACGAATATCGTCCATACGGCTGCTATCGGTATAACCCAAACGAATTTTTGCTGACACGGGGATATGAGCAGGAACGGCTTGGCGTACGGCATTGATGATTTCATACATCACTTCTGGCTCATCAAGCAAAATTGAACCACCACGATGATTATTGACGGTTTTGGCAGGACAACCAAAATTGATGTCAATTGCCGGCGCACCAAGCTCGCAAGCGTAAGCGGCGTTTTCTGCCATCAGCTGCGCTTCGCTACCGAGTAGCTGAATATGAATCGGCGTACCCGATGCTGTCTTGGCCTCATGATGCAGCTCGGGCACGTATTTATAAAACACATGGGCTGGCAAGACATGCTGGGTGACACGAATAAACTCGCTGACCGACCAATCATAAGGACGACCTAAATCTGCCGCAATTTGAGTTAGGATTTGCCGCATTAATGGATCAGTTAAGCCTTCCATCGGTGCAAGTAGGCGAACGGGATTAGCAAATAACTGTTGTATGGTTGTTTGACGTATTTGAAGTTGTTGTGACAACGTACTAAACGAACTAGATGGTTGGTTATTATTCATTGCTTGCTGTTCATTTTTTTATTCCTTTTAAGGAATTATCAAAGTAAGGAAGTGAAAAAGCTAAGAGTTGCCAAAAATGACCTTTTTCCCCGTCTGTAATCCTGATATCAAGTCTTTGATATTGTGAATATCCAAATTGCTTTGCGCACGCGTACAAGCAACATAGAGCAAACGCAGCTCTTCTGGGCTAATTTTTACCGCACTGGTGGTCACATCATAATAAAAATCATCATCGAGTTGTACTTTGCCCCATTCAAGCCCTTTGGCTTTATGCGCAGTTGAGATGACGTAATCAGCATTTTCGATACTGGTTAAGCTGTTGACTGCTTGGCTCAATACATTGGTGCCATGGTCATCGACCAACTTCACTAGCGTTTTTAAGTCGCTGCCTTCGCTGGTCTCAGAGTATTCTTGTACATCACCCCAGTTATAAAAATAGGCCAGCTCAGGGACACCGTAAGCGGATTTACCATTTTTTAAGTTTTCTGCTGCCTGACAGAATTTAAGCATACGATCGGTATCGGCCTGTAGTGCTACGCGGTGACCTAATTTTAGACCAGTTAATAATTGTGACATTGCCGCAGCATTGGTGCGGCAAAGGATGGCATCTTTTTTACTGTGAACCATGCCTTTTTCAGTAGAAGAATGCTTGTTTGGATTGCCTTTTAACGGTACATCTTCTTGTAATGCTTTAAGTAGCGTGTTGGCAATTTCGGCAATCGGTTCGCCAAAGCGAAAGGATTGAGTCAATAAAGTCTGCGGCAATGGTAGCTTTTTCATCGCATTGACTGCGCCGCGCCATTCATAAATTTGCTGATGCGCATCGCCTACGTAGATAACTTGTTTCGGTTGCTGAGTCAAAATCCCCATCATTAATGGGTCCGCATCTTGCGCTTCATCAAATAAGATAAAGTCCGCGGGGATACTTGGTTTGGACAATGCCCAAAGTTTTAAGTAAATATCATGACCGATACCAGCAGGATGGCGCGCATCAATCGACTGTAGCCAACGCTGTTCTACAGCAGGGTAGAGCATCTCACGCAGCTGCTCAGCATCTGAGTCATCAAGCCAGCTTGGGAATAATATATGCCTTGGTGCGGGATAACTGGCGTGGGTACTACAAAAATTGCTCACTGCATCGCTAACGAATCGCGCTAGCCGTGCTGGCGTGAGAGTAATGTATTTATTTACTCCATCCATCTGTCTGCGTACTTGTACCGGTTGCAAGCCCAAATCGTCGCCAAGACGTTTGGGTGAAAAACGCGGCAAGGACAGTTTTGCGGTGATATCACGGGCAACATGACGATAAGCAAGCGAATGAAAGGTGCGACAGTCAACGTGACCTGGGAATTTCTGCCGCGCATCATTGGCGATTGCTTTATTAAAGGCTAAATACAAACCGCGTCCGCGCAGGCGTTCGCCAATCAGTTTTAACGTCGTCGTTTTACCGGCACCGGCATAGGCGACCACTTTAAATGACTTGTGATCCATCGCCATATTAAGGGCGTTCAGCTGCTCATCAGTGGGATCGCTCATATAAGCTGGCATAGATGCGGACATAACAAAGCTACCTAAAAGACTAGAGTATGATCAAAAATAATGGGGGTAAAAAAAGCCACTGCATAGACAATGGCTGATGAGTAATTATCGTTGTCGTTATGAATCGTTGTCACTATGAAGTGCTGGTCGTCGTAAGCGACAATAATAAAGATAAATTAACTGAGAATAATTTGGCCAATAAGGCATTTATATTAACAGATTAACGAATTGGCTGTTTTTTGCACAAGTATCTTTTATATAAGTGCCTAACGAGTGACATAATTCAATATTCTTTATTTAATTCTGTGTCGTTTGTTAAAGCAGGGCTGCGCTCTTCTTTAATCAAGACTTTTGCTAAAAACAACCCCAGCTCAAACAATAACCACATGGGAATCGCTAGCATCAGCATCGATACCCCATCAGGCGGAGTGACCACAGCAGCAACGGCAAAACAGCCGACAATAATATAACGACGTTTATCCTCTAGGCTCTGAATGGAGACGATACCGACCAATATCAATAGTAAAGTGACGACTGGAATCTCAAAAGTCAGCCCAAAAACCATAAATAACTTGAGTGCAAAGCTCAGATAACTGTCTATATCAGTCATCGGCAGAACATTCTGCGGCGCAAACATGATAAAGAATTTTAGAACGCCTTTAAGCACTATAAAATAGGCAAAAGCCACGCCAGCATAAAATAAAAAGATAGAGGAGAGCAGTACTGGAATGGCGATTTTTTTCTCTTTTTTATACAAACCGGGTGCCACAAAAGACCAAATTTGATACAAAATATAGGGCATAGCAAAAAATGCGGCGACAAATACAGTCAGGCGAATAGGCGCCATAAAGTTTGAGGTAATGTCTGTGGCAATCATCGTTGAATTGGCGGGCAGCTGCGCAACCAAGGGATCCGATAAAAAATTGTATAACTCGCGTGAAAATCCGACTAACGCCAAAAATATCACTAATATAGCAACGCATATTCTAATGAGATGGCGGCGTAACTCGATCAAATGCTCGGTAATGGGCATATCGGCCAATGAGCTTAGGATGTCTCCGGAGTCTTTTTGATCAGTCGATGCATTGGTGTCTTCTACACCTGTGTCAGCGACTTTTTCTTGGCGCGATTTTTTGCGTTTAAATAAATCCATTAGTCAGTCTCCTGCTCATGGGCAGCAGCCTGTGTGTTTAAATGACTGTCTAAATGGTTGTTTAACAAAATATCGGCTTTATAATTTGGTAGGTATGGCGGCGCAGGTAGACGACGCGCTTTATCATAAGCGCCCAGACGGAACCACATGTTTTCCCACGGCTTGGTGCTGATGGTTTGAGTGACTTGATCTATAGTGTCATTGGTATCATTGGCGTCAGCTTTTAAACTATCGCCGGATACTTCTGACTTGTCATTTTGTTCGTTTTTTTCATAGCGGTAGTCAAATTCTTTTGGCGTGGCTGGTTGAATGCTGCTTTGCTGGCTTTCAATATCAACACTTTTGTCTTGTTTATCATCGACCACTGCATTATGTGTTGCCTTTAAATGTTGGTTTTGAGAGTACTCAAATTCTTTTATATTACCGCGCATTTCTGCCATTTCACGTCTCATATCCGCCTCGGTCTGACGGATTTTGGCCAGCTCTTTTTGCATTTGTTGCCGAGTTTCAGCCAGGTCGAGCTCAGCTTCTATTTCAGACTGTAAAGTAGAAACCGTACGGCGAATCTTGGCATACCATTGCCCAGCGGTACGTGCTGCTTGGGGCAGCTTTTCTGGCCCCAAAACAATTAAAGCAATAACGCCAAAGAGTAGTAACTCAGAGAATCCAATATCAAACATAATGGTTAAATATCACTATTTAAGTACAGCACACATCAAACCTTATGATTGTCATCGGTTGCGCTAGAGTTGATGTCAGCCTCATCAACCTTTCTGGTTGCCTGAGGGTCTGTTGGGCGCGCATTGCCGTCATGGTCAAGAACAACATGTTTTTTAGCATGTTCAGTATTTTCGTCTTTAACGGCTTCTTTAAAGCCTTTGACGGCGCCGCCCAAATCTTTGCCCGCATTTCTTAGTTTAGAGGTGCCAAATACCACAACGACGACGACCAATAAAATCAGCCAATGCGTAATAGAAAAACTACCCATAATGCTATCCTTATGTTTTGTTTTTTATGTCTACAAAATATTTTGAGAGAACTTAGCCATTGATATGTGAAAGAATGTTTTGAATAAAACTACAGACGCATCACGTCAAATGGCACAGCATCAGATTATAAGAACATTATAACTCGCACTGACTATAAAAAGGGTAATGCAACAATAATCAAACAGGGCAGTGGTTTATAACCACTGCCCACATGACTGAGACTATCAAAATTATAAAAACTATCGAGCAGCCTTTTCATCGATACCTGATAAACCAAAGCGTCGTCCTAGCTCGTTTAACACGGCATCTGATTCTATATCAAACCATGCCAAGCCAACCAAGGTATGAAACCAGACATCGGCCACTTCATAAATAAGCTCGTGACGCGCCTCATCATATTGCTCCTTGTCTCTACTCTCATCGCAATGGGCAAAATCTTTGGCAGCGATGATACTTTCTGTACTTTCTTCACCCACTTTTTCTAGTATCTTATTGAGCCCTTTGGCGTATAAGCTTGCCACATAAGAGCTGTCGGCATCGGCTTGTTTACGCTCTGCCAATACGGTATCAAGTTGCTGCAAAATAGAGTGAATCGCAGCTTTACCTTGGTTATTCGAGTTCCCCATAATATTAGCAGCGTTATCAACTCCATCAGCAATATCAGTCTTTGTATCAACAGCGGTGTCTTGGTGTGTAGTGCTGAGACCTGCATCAGATTTATAGATATCTGCAGGATCTTTTAATACTTTATCGACTGTTTGCCATTTAGGTGTTTGCCCAGACAAATCCAAACGCTGATAAAAACAAGACTCACGGCCGGTATGACAAGCGATACCACCTGCTTGAGTGACGCTAAGCACAATCACATCGGCGTCGCAATCCAAACGAATATCATGCACTCGCTGAGTATGCCCTGATGACTCACCCTTATGCCATAATTTGGCACGCGAACGCGAAAAATAAACCGCTGTTTGAGTTTGTGCCGTCAACTGTAATGATTCGGCATTCATCCAAGCCATCATCAAAATACGCCCAGACTCATTATCTTGGGCAATTGCAGGAATTAAGCCATCAGCATTAAAATTTACGGCAGTTAGCCAAGCAGGTAAAGTCATCATGTATCTGTCGTCTTATAAGTAAATGGGAATAAAAAGGTAACGAGTTACTAGTAATACTATTTAAGGGAGAAAATTATTTATTAAGTGAAAAAGTTATTTAAACGAAAACAGTGTTTTAAGAAAAAATCAAATCCTAAATAGATGGGGGTATAGTGCTTTTTTAATGCTGTTATCAAGGGTGCTAATTTTATTAAGACGAAAGTCGTAATTGATAAAATGCTGCTTTGCTTTAGCCACCGTTTCACCAGTATGCATACGTGTCACTCGTATCAGTATATTGCCGCCATTATCATACCGCGGCTCAACGCCTACCTCAAATAACAGCTCTTCACGCACCCGCACACGGCCGCTAATATTCAGCTGTAACTCATCAATAATCAAACCTTGATAGTCCGAGTTGATATCTTGAACACCTCTCGAGTGCAAAAACCTCAACCGCGCCTCAGTGAGCAACGCTACCAATGATTCGAGCATTAAATGCTGACCTGTGTCGATTTCGGTGTGACGCACACGCATCAACGTCTCAAAGACAAATAGGTCGTTGTCAAAGTCTAACTCTTTTTTTGACACCTTGTCTCCTAAGCTAAGGGTAGACGATAAGTGCTATACATTACTATAGAGATTAAAAAAGGTAATAAACGACGTTATTTTATAGCTCGTTAGAGTGTTGCTGAAAATATAGCAATATTCAGTCTCTACTTAAGCACAGCTTAAGCGGACATTCAATCGGTTTGGCAGGAAATTTGCAGTTTTATTAATGTTTTGAGCGCAAAGATTGCGAGGTGTTTTATGATTTTCATTTTCAGTGATTGTCTACTAGGGCGGGGTAAAAACTTTCCTTGGCAAAACAGCGCACTATCTGCTAAAATAGCGCCTCCCACCTCGAGGCAAATAGCCGTTTAGTGCTTGTTTTTAAAGCTACTATTCGTTATTGACTATTTGACGACCAGGTTCTATCAAAGACAAAGAGGCAAGTCATCATGAAAGTTAAGATGAAAACCAGAAGCGGTGCAGCTAAACGCTTCAAAAAAACAGCGAACGGCTTTAAGCGTAAGCAAGCCTTCAAAAGCCATATCTTGACCAAGAAATCAGCTAAGCGTATTCGCCAGTTGCGCGGCCTAAAGATGGTGGACAAATCTGACGAAGCAGCAGTTCGTCGCATGTGCCCATACCTCTAGTCGACTATCGTCGTTTATCTTTAATTAAGCGCTGTTTAATTAAGAACTGTTTTAATTAAGAACTGTTTTAATTAATAGCGACTGAATTAAAAATACCTGACTTTGCAATCTGATAACGATGTCTATTATTCTATTTATTCAATGACATCGTGATTCGTTTAACAGTAATTAAAGAAATCTTGGAGTAATTTATGGCTCGTGTAAAACGTGGTGTACAGGCGAATCGTCGTCACAAAAAAATCCTAAAGCGCGCAAAAGGCTACTACGGTGCCCGTTCACGTGTTTACCGCGTAGCGGTACAAGCAGTGACCAAAGCTGGTCAATATGCTTATCGTGACCGTCGCAACAAAAAACGTACTTTCCGTCGTCTTTGGATTGCACGTATCAATGCTGGTGCACGCTTAAACGGCTTAAGCTATAGCCGCTTTATCAATGGCATGAAAAAAGCTAACATCGCAATCGATCGTCGCGTACTTGCTGACATCGCTATGCATGATGCAGCGACTTTCACTGCATTGGTTGAAAAAGCAAAAGCGGAACTAGCATAAATATTAACCATTCTATTTAGGTATGTTGCTTGTTAAATGATTGTCCATAAGCAATTATCTATATGGATAGAGATAATATTAATTAATAGGTCGATATTAATAAAAGCTACCGCTGGTCGGTGGCTTTTTTTATATAACATTATCTTACTGCCAGTTTTGAGCATGAAAGCTGAATACATGTTTTTGCAAACGGCTTTTCTAATTGTCTAAATATTCAAGCCATTCATATGATTAGCTTTTATTTTAAAATGAATCGGTAAATGGTTTGCAATATTTGGTCAAATCCCTACAATTACAAATTACTGTAATTAATAGTCCGTTTAAATCAGGAAGAATGCGTCTTATGACTACCCCTGCTGCCACCACCGATTTGTCGGCGCTACCGACCTTGTCCACAGAGCTAAGCGAGCTTAATGAAACTCAACTGACTGAATTTGCTAGTGCTGCTGAAGCTTTGATTCTTCAGGTAACCGATGCGCGTACGCTACAAGACTTGCGTGTGCAACTGACTGGCAAAAAAAGCCCATTAACTGGCTGGTCAAAGCAGATGGGTAAACTTGATGCTGATGATAAAAAAACCTATGGTGGCTGGTTACATCAAGTTCGTAGCCGTATTCAAGAAACCTTAACAACTCGTCAGCAGCAGCTAGAAGTAGCAGCATTAAATGCCAAGCTTGCAGCGGAAAGTATTGATATCACTTTACCTGCTCGCGGTGGTCAAAAAGGCCATTTGCATCCAGTGACGATGATTACCCAGCGTATGCAGCAGTATTTTGTGCAAGCGGGTTTTAATGTGGCAACTGGTCCTGAAGTTGAGAGCGATTACTATAACTTTGAAGCGCTCAATATTCCCTCGCATCACCCAGCACGTGCCATGCACGATACTTTCTACTTTGATGCGCACTATCTGCTACGCACTCATACCAGTCCGGTGCAAATTCGCACCATGGAAAAAAATGAGCCGCCGATTCGTATTATTTGTCCCGGTCGCGTTTATCGTAACGACTCAGATCAAACCCATTCGCCAATGTTTCACCAACTAGAAGGGCTGATGGTCACAGAATCGAGCACCTTTGCTGAGCTAAAAGGTTTGATTAGTGAATTCTTAGAAGCGTTTTTTGCCAAAGAGCTAACCGTGCGTTTCCGCCCATCATTCTTCCCGTTTACCGAGCCTTCTGCTGAAGTAGATATCCTAGATGATAATGGTAAATGGCTTGAAGTTATGGGCTGCGGTATGGTGCATCCACAAGTGCTGACCAACTGCGGTATTGATGCCGAAAAATATACTGGCTTTGCTTTTGGGATGGGGATTGAGCGCTTTGCAATGTTGTATTACGGCATCGATGATTTACGTTTGTTTTTTCAAAATGACGTGCGCTTCTTAAAGCAGTTTGGCTAGATTGTCGTTATTAATAGGCCTACCTTTACTCCAAAATCTTTATTATGAAATTCTGATCCGAGATATTTATGAAAATTAGCGAACAGTGGCTACGTCAATGGGTGAATCCTAGTAATACCAGTGAACAATTGGCCGAACAGTTAACGATGGCAGGACTTGAGATTGACGATCGCTATGCGGTTGCCCGTGATTTTAGCGGTGTGGTTGTCGGTGAAGTGATCAGTATTGAGCCACATCCAGATGCCGATAAACTGCGCGTCACGCAGGTGAATATTGGTGCAGCTGAGCCATTACAAATCGTTTGCGGCGCACCTAATGTCACTGTCGGTATGAAAGCGCCCGTTGCGACTGTTGGTGCTGTGTTACCAAGTGATGATGTCAGTAATGGTAAAGCGGGCTTTGAAATTAAGAACGGTAATCTACGTGGTGTAGATTCAAACGGCATGCTATGCGGTGCCTCTGAGATTGATTTAACCGATAGCATTGATGGCCTGCTTGAATTGCCAGCTGATGCGCCAATTGGCATGAATATTCGTGAGTATTTGGGTTTGGATAATCAAATCCTAGATATCTCCATCACCCCAAACCGTGGTGACTGCTTTAGCGTACGCGGTATTGCCCGCGAGATATCCGTCATTAATGATTTGCCGGTGCAAATGCCAGAAATTGCAGACAACGTAGCGGACACTGATAACGTTACTGCGATTACTACGCCCGCAGTAACCGTAAACGCAGTCGAAGCTTGTCCGCGTTATTTACTGCAATCAATCAGTCATATTGATCGTAGCATTGAGACACCAAAATGGATGCAAGATGCGCTCGTACAGTCAGGACTGCGTTCGCATAACTTTTTGGTCGATGTGACCAACTATGTATTGATGGAGTTGGGTCAACCGCTACATGCGTTTGATGCGGATACTATCGAGGGTGATATAGTGGTGCGTTTGGCCCAGCCTGAGGAAACTATTGCCTTATTAAATGAGCAAACCATTACCTTAACTGGCGATGAATTAGTCATTGCTGATGATAAAGGTGCGCTAGCGCTTGCTGGTATCATGGGTGGTCAGCGTAGTAGCGTTACCGATAGCACCACCAATATTGTCTTAGAAAGTGCCTTTTTTAATCAGCTAGCTATTGCTGCACGCGCCCGCCGTTTTGGTTTGCATACCGATGCTTCACAACGTTTTGAGCGCGGGGTCGATTTTGAGTTGCCAGCGCTAGCACTGGCACGCGCTCGTGATTTAATTACTAGCGTCACAGCTAGTCAAGCCGGTCAAATAGTAAAAGCTGAAAGTAGCGAGCATCTGCCAGCTCGTGCGCCAATTAACTTACCAATTACTAAGGTTCGTGATGTCATCGGTATTGAGATTGAGCCAGCGGTTATGGTGCGTATCTTAACCCAATTAGGGTTTGAGGTAGAGCAGCAAGCGGGTAGCCTGATTTGCACACCGCCATCTTATCGCTTTGATATGAGTATCAAAGAGGATTTAATCGAAGAGATTGCGCGTATCTATGGCTATGACAATATCCCAAGCGTATTGCCGCATTTGCAAGTCAGCATGGATTATGACGATACCGCAGATTTGACGCACGAGATGAAGCTGGCGCTGGTCGATAATGGCTATATGGAAGCGATTAGCTTTAGCTTTAGCGATGCAAAGTTAGAAGCCTTACTTGATGATGACGCACTAGGTGAAGTGTTGGCACTGGCCAATCCAATCTCTAGCGATTTGGCGGTGATGCGCCGTACGTTACTATCGAGCTTACTGCCTTGTGTGCAGTATAACCTCAATCGTCAACAATCACGGGTGCGTTTCTTTGAAACCGGTCTAAGCTTCGTCGGTCATAGTGTTAGTGACTTAGTACAAACACCCAGTATCGCTTTAGTGGCGGTCGGTGAAGTTTGGGACGAACAAGCTTATCAAAACCGTGCGTTAGATTTTTACGATCTTAAGCACGATATTGAGCAATTATTACCCGCGCAAATAGATAGCGCCCGTATCCGCTACGAGCGTAGCGCGCTTGCCTTCTTGCATCCTGGACAAAGCGCCAAGCTGTATATTGATGACCAATATATCGGTTGGT
The DNA here is from genome assembly GCF_014861375.1 of Psychrobacter sp. FME5. Taxonomy (NCBI): domain Bacteria; kingdom Pseudomonadati; phylum Pseudomonadota; class Gammaproteobacteria; order Moraxellales; family Moraxellaceae; genus Psychrobacter; species Psychrobacter sp. FME5. The sequence goes on from NZ_RRYX01000043.1 coordinate 20,877, forward strand.
TAGGGCAATTACATCCGAGTACCGCCAAACAATTAGACTTACCTGCTACGTGGGTCGCGCAACTGTCTTTGGCACCATTGCTAACCCTCGCTCGTGAGCAGTACGAGATCACCACACCAAGTAAATTCCCGCAAGTACGTCGTGATATCGCCATCTTAGTGGATAGCGACATCAGTTTACAGACCTTAGAATCGACAATACGCACAGCGGCAGGCGCGCTATTGAGAGATCTATGGTTATTTGATGTCTATCAAGGCGACAAAGTACCAGATGGTCAACGTTCTTTAGCCTTTGCCTTAATTTGGCAGGATAAAATGCAGACTCTATCTGATGATACTGTAAAAACGGCTACTGACAAGGTAGTGCAAGCGCTAACCGAACAGCACTCAGTACAGTTGCGTGATAGCTAAAAATTACTATTAAGAATGACAATGCTCTGTAGCCTTTTGATTATTGGGGCTATAGGGCATTGCTATTCATAACAGTTGCTAATTATAAAAACCGTTATTTATAGAATACGTTAAGTGGTTATTAATAAAGGATTTTCATGCAGACTGTGTTAAAAACATGGCAGAAAACCTTTATAATAGCCAACATTAACCCTCATACCGCTAAACCATGATATTCGACATCACGACATAGCATAGGAGTCGTACTGTGAGCACCTTAACCAAATCTGACATGATTGAGCATTTAATGAGTCATCTTCACTTGACGCGTCAAGAAGGCCGCTGTTTAGTAGAGAACTTTTTTGATGAACTGTCAGATAGCTTGATTGATGGCAAAGAGGTCAAGCTTTCAGGCTTTGGCAACTTTGAGCTTAAAGATAAAAATAGCCGTCCTGGGCGTAACCCCAAAACTGGAGAGCCAGTCGCTGTTTCCGCACGTCGCGTGGTCACCTTTAAAACGGGACAAAAATTTCGTCAACAGGTAGATGAGCGGTTATTTGATAGTTAATAATAAATCCACAAAATATGATTAACTGCATCAAGCTTGCATAGTTTGTAACTTAGATTAACACATGAAGTGCAATACCAAATGTGAGGTGAAAAAAAGACCTAGATGCGCTAGCATCAAAGTTTTTATCCACCGACCAAAGTGAGATTGCAACCATGAACTATACACATCTAAGCCTAGGTGAACGATACCAGATTTATGCCCTTAAAGGGGCAAAACATAGTATTAAATTTATAG
>NZ_RRYX01000044.1:0-21784 GCF_014861375.1 Psychrobacter sp. FME5
TAAAACTCAAATCATTCACATAGTTCCACACAAAATTAACCGCACCAGCCAATTTGTTTAATTGGTTAGCGTGTTTATCTTTGATGCGTAACTTGAGTGTTTTCATGGTTTTATTGTGGCTCAGTCACCTTAGTAGTCAAGCAGAATTTAGTATTATTTATGCCTTACATCCACCCCATAGAAGAACCTGGTTTTACGGCACTTTTTGATAAATGCAGTAAAAAAACTCATAAAAAATCGGCCTATTAGCAACCAATAGATCAGTTTCTAGGTTTTAAGCGTGTTAAACAGTCAAGCAAATTATACCCTAATAAGTCTGTAGCTCGATACCTACACCTACGCCGACATCAGTCGACTGGATATCTGAATCGACTGCCCAAATTCGGCTAGAGATGAGCGCTTTGGGGTTGTATTGATGCTCCCAAGCGACATCGATACCAGTCAGTTTATCAGTATTTGGGAATGCTTGATTGGTATCGTTTCTTCTATCCGCTTGATTTACTTTAGCATGCTGCACTTTTGCATTGATAAAGTTACGGTTATCCAGCCATAATCGTCCACCAACCGCGATACTCTCGGCATCACCACCTAACGCATAGCCTAATGGGTAGCCTTGCTGATAATAACCATCGGTGTAAATAAAATGATTATAAGAAACACCCTTTATTTCACCACTAGAGCGAGTATCGGTATACTCGGCATAAAGCTGGTACGGCTTACCATAAGCATCAGCCGCATAATCAACTCCGGCTAGATACATATTTTTAGCGGGCAAGCCACCTGCTTCGTCTTCACCGATATATTGGGCATAGACGCCAGCAGGGACGTTAACCAATGGCGCTAAATTTAAGCGCGCATCAAAGCCACCAAGTTGATTGGCTGGATCTTCTTTTCCAGTATCACCATTATCCTTGGTTCCTAAAACAGCATCAGCAAAGGAACTAAAGCTAGTTGGCCGACCTTCTCCGCCCCACATAAAGGTACGAGAAGCACCGACTTCTAACCATTCCCAAGGGCTAGCCGTCAGTCGTGCGCCAAATAGCTTAGTATCTGGAACCGCCTCATAGTCTTCTAACTGACCAGCAAATAGCTGATACTGCCAAGGTCCGACCCAAGATAGATAGTTTGAAATGGGCGCGCTTTGCTGATCACGCTGCATGGTAAAGCCAGTAACTGGTAGGCTGGCATCGCCTCGAATTAAGCTACCATCATGCCCTGGCCCCCACCATGTTGGGATTTTACCAGCGATTAACCACTGATTAGCCGCAGTACCCGCAAGATACGAGCCCTCAAAGCTAACATCTGAGCCGTCATCAATGAGTTTATCGTTCTTTAGGTTGGCTTGTAAATTAAACTCCCACTCTGCTTCGCTAAGTGATACGCCCACTGTCGCCTGTTGGCCGGCAAGTTGATCATCGCCAAATTTTTGCGGTAGCTGATCTCTATCGGTTTGGATATGTAGTGCTGCCGAGCCTTTTACCACTGAGTCACGATTCTGATCCAATCGTGTTTGTACCGACTGTAATATCTGCTGCTGCGCTGGTGTCTGGGCATTAGCGGTATTTACAGCACGTTTTATCTCGTTAGCAGTCAACGGCCATGTACTGGTACTAATCTGCGTGACCCCTTGATTATTGAGCCAGTCTAGATCCGCTTTGAGTTTTAAATCATTCATATATAGGTTCTGCGCAGATGCTAGCATCGACACTGTTGATAGCACACCAAAACCTAATAAAATGCTTAGCTTCTTGTACATGATTAAATACTCTTTGGTTATCAGGTGTTAATTATAAATACAGTCAGTTTAAAATAAAAGAAATACGTCCAACATAGCGTTCTGCTGGTATAATTTTTCCTCGCTTGCTGTGCGCTTTACACTCCAGAGGCTTCGAAAAACTTATCCCAACAGAACGGTAGTCTTTTCAAATTGAACCTACTATAGTCGATTTCTAATAAAACAGATACGTTATGTTTTGATGCGAAACTGGTATAAATTTTTCTGGCGTGCTGTGCCTGCGCAGACAGAGGCTGCAAAAAATTCATTCCAGTCCCGCTGTATCGCTTTTATATTGAACTCACTATGTAGTAACGTGCTATTGGTTATGCATGCTAGCAAATACGCTATCAATCGCTTGTACTGTTTGCTTAATTTCTTCTTCCGTCAGAGTGGGATGTACTAAGAACATCACGCTAGTTTCGCCTAATTGCTTTGCGATTGGCATTCTGGTCTCAGGACGTAAGCCTGTATTATCAAAGGCCTTTTCCAGATAAACTTCAGAAGCGGAGCCTGAAAAGCAAGGTACTTTTAGCTCATTAATTTCAGCAATGATTCGATCTCGTGACCAGTCGCTAGGTAGGTTTTCTGCTTGCACATAAACATAGAGCTTATAATAGGCATGTTTAGAGTCTGCAAACTGCGGTGACGCTTCTAACCTTGGTACAGAAAGATAGCCTTTTGCTTCCCATTGGGCACACGCGTCTAATATAGTTTGAGCGTTTGCCGTACGTTTGGCGGTCCAATCAGGCATTCTCGTTAGTTGAATACGACCGATTACTGCTTGCATCTCAGTCATACGCCAGTTAGTACCGAAGCTTTCATGTAACCAGCGATAGCCCGGTGGATGATCCGTTTCATAGACCGCTGCATAGCTTTTACCGTGGTCTTTATAAGCCCACATCTTGCGCCATAGCTGCTCATCATTGGTGGTGACCATACCGCCCTCACCGCCTGTGGTCATAATCTTATCTTGGCAAAAGCTCCACGCGCCAATGTGCCCGATACTACCAACGCTACGACCTTTATATGTAGCTCCATGCGCTTGCGCACAATCCTCAATGACATATAGATGATGCTGATCTGCTAGCGCCATGATGCCATCCATATCACAAGGCCAGCCTGCCAAATGCACACAGACGATAGCTTTGGTTTTAGCCGTCAATACCGCCGCGATGGTTTCAGGGGTGATATTACCCGTAGCTTCATCAACCTCGGCAAAAACAGGCGTTGCTCCAATATTAACCACCGATGAGATACTAGCAATAAAGGTACGAGGCGTGACGATTACTTCGTCACCTGCGCCAATACCTAACGCTTGCAAGGCAACATCTAATGCCAACGTGCCATTACCCATGGCAATCGCATACTTGCTATCAACCCACTCAGCGAACTCTTGCTCAAACTGGCGACCTTCTTGTCCAGTCCAGTAATTGACTTTGTTAGACAATAGGACTTGGCTAACGGCATCAGCCTCGGTTTGAGTGAAACTGGGCCAAGGTGAAAAGGGGGTGTTTAACATGGTTACCTCGATGGTGCTTATTTATGATTTATGACTGAATATTAGATTTTGATAGAGAGTCTTGTTTTTTAGAGAGTCTTGTTTTTACTTATAGTGTGGTCGTGCAGGATTACCAACTACGACTGCCCCAGCTGGGACATCTTTAGTAACCACCGCACCCATTCCGACGATAGCACCTTTACCGATAATTAATGGCTTATCAGGTGTACCCTGTTTGATAACTGCTCCTGACCCAATGTAGGCATGGTCATGGATATGAATATTACCATTGCAACTGACACGTGGAGCAAAGGTAACATAATCGCCAATGACGCAATCGTGTTCGACATAGCTATATAAATTGGCATGGAAACATTTACCGATAGTGACGTTAGCAGCGATAGTGACCAATGGACTGAGCGCAGCACCAGCATCAATACTTACCCCATCCATGATTAAAGTAGTCACTCCCTGTACTGTCCACAATGAGATACCATCTTGAACCAATTTATCTGCAATTTTTTGGCGAATACTACTATTAGCAATAGCAATCAGGACAAATTTGTCATCGCTATCTATACTTTTAAAGTTTGCATAATTCATCGCCGTATAGCCATTGACGTTAGCATCACTATCTAATGCATCATCAATAAATACAATTTGGCTGGCTGTATCACCTTCTAATATACGCAATTGCTCGTTAGCTACTGGCATTAAGCTACGACCACAACCTGATGCACCATAGACGGCAAATAATTTACTCATAGCTACTCTCTAGAACCGTATTATCTTTAGAACCAGTAAACTTACTCATTGTTGCTTCACCGTCAGCGCTAATACCGTCTTTGATGACCACCTTTTTTACCGTCTTAAGTAATATCTTAATATCTAACCACAACGATTGGTTATCTACATACCACGTATCAAGCTCAAACTTCTTATCCCAACCGATAGCATTGCGACCGTTCACTTGCGCGTAACCGGTAATACCAGGGCGTACGTTATGACGACGCGCTTGCTCTTTACTATATAGCGGCAGGTATTCCATTAATAATGGGCGTGGTCCAACTAAGCTCATGTCACCTTTAACTACATTCCAAAGCCCAGGCAACTCATCAAGACTGCTATTACGTAAGGCTTTACCAAAATCAGTCAAACGCTCACTATCAGGCAGAGGATTGCCATCACTATCTATCGCATCTTTCATCGTGCGAAATTTAATCATCTCAAACGGCTTACCGTCTAAACCGGGACGCGTCTGACGAAATAGCACTGGCGAGCCTAAGTTTTTACTGACTTTATAGGCAGTGATGGCATATACCGGAGATAAAGCAACTAAAGCAGTGGTCGCGGCGGTGATATCGAAAAGGCGTTTTATCATCTATTTCTCACTTTGTATTTGTTTTAAATAGAAATCTAAATAGTTTTTCCAAACTTTTTTCTGCTCAAAGTTTTGAATCACCCAGTCTCTAGCATGTATATATGTATTGACAAAATCTTTATCATTTGCTGCCATATCAATAGCTTCAGTAATAGCTTTAACATCCTTAAACTTAAAGTGTTGTCCACTGACACCATTCTCAACACTATCTTTTATTCCCGTAACATCATAAGCGAAGGTAGGAACACCACAACTAGCAGCTTCAATAGCAACGTTGCCAAAACCTTCTCTATGACTTAAAAAAAGATGAAGATCGGCATATTGGAAGTAATGTATAACATTCTCTGTATGAGGTATATGTTTAACATTTGGGTGAGTAGCAAGGAGATCTTTTAAAAACATTTCAGACTTCTTATCTTCTACTTGGCCTACTAAAAGAAACTTTATTTTTGGTTCTTTAGACTTATTTATAATTTTCGCTAAATCATAAAGACCTTTGTCATAACAGATACGACCAATGGTTAAAATATTGAAGGTATCGCTATCATTTTTTTGTTGTTCAGTAATGCTTGTCTTAGCAGGACTATAATTTACTGTGTCAACACCATTTGAGGAACCACTTCCTAATACAATTCCTTTATTTTCTTCAAGCAAGCCATCACTAAGATATGCTTGTCTTAACGAATCAGAGATAAAAACAACTTTACTTGAGGTTGATAATGCTATTTTGTCGAGCATGTGGAAGAAAAGTCGTTTTTTTCCAGAAAAATTTTCATAGACACGACCTCGTACAATAGCAACACGGTTTTTATGTAAGGTTACGCATGATGCAATACTACCCAACAACAAGGCTTTAGGTGTTGAGTAAACCACGATATCGAAACGATTAAGTGTTAAATATTTTAGTAAAAAAAGCAGCGACTTCGTATCTTTTAATAAAGATGGGTTACGCTTAAAGTTAGCATTGATTACCTTTCCTATTTTTCGCTTCTCAAGTATATCTAGCTGTGTTTGACTGCCTCCGCAAATAAGAGTGATATCAAAGTCTGAATTATCTCTAATAAACTCTAATTGACCACGGCAAAGCACATTAAATGAAATAGCATCAGTAATTATAAAACAGATTTTTTTAGTCAATTTGATTGTCTCCATTAAAACCGACAATAGGAAGATCAATACCTGTTATATAATCAATTTCATCTTCAATACGTTTTTTCTCTAATTTAGGAATTAAAGTAGCGTTACGACGATTACGAGCTATTTTAATAGCGGAGTCAGGAAAGAATCTAACTAAAAACGTTTTTACTAGATTGTTGGCAAGAGCTTTTGATTTAAGCTTTAACTCGAACTTATTTTTTGCATCAGCAATTATAGTATGCCGCCCCATTGCATACGCCAGTAATAGTTGCTTTTGTGTAACGTTACCGTCTTCACGATAGTAATAAAGTGGCTCTGGAATAAATACTACATTCAAGTCATTTTTAGAATATGAGCGTACCCATAAGTTTGTATCTTGCGATTTAATCATACTTTCTTTATAAGGATTACGTTCAAACCATGCACGGCGGCCTAATAAAGAAGCATGGACAATACCTGAATTACCAGATAAAAGCCCTTTGCTGGTTATCGTGTGCTTGGAAGTGGCACATCGAATACCTAACGCTTGATTTTCATTACTTAAAGAGCACAGCCCCGTTGAAATTAGATCTATATCTGAATTAGCATTTAATAATTCAATCTGTTTTTCTAAACGTACAGGGGACATTAGATCATCTGCATCCATACGCGCAATGAAATCGTACTTAGCGAGTCCAGTTAGCTGGTTAAGACGAGCAGCCAACCGACGATTTTCACCATCATAATAAACACGGACACGAGGATCTTTAATTGATTTTGCTAACTCAAGAGATCTATCGGTAGAGCCATCATCAATAAGAATCAGCTCCCAATTCGTATAAGTCTGAGCGAATACAGAACGAACTGCATCTAGCAAGGTAGATTCAGCATTATAAAATGGGATACCTATAGAAATAGGTTTCTGTTTCTTATTAATCATACAAGCACCAAATTAATATTATATATTGTTAAGATATTTAAGATTTCTATGATGATATATCATATGAAAAAGTCTGAAATACTAGATTATACATTTAGCAACACTAACGGACGATTTTAATTTGAAAGTTCTGTAAAATCAGAAAACAACAAATTGGTTTTTAAGCTTTATCGCTAATATATCCTCAAGACCCACCAAGTTATTATAAGTAAGTAAATTTTGTCATTATAAAATACCATTCCTAGTACAATTATTTTTAGTCTAAAATAAAATCCAAATATGCTTTGCAAATTTTGTCTTTACTTAACCGCTGGCGATAATTGTTAAAATCACTTACACACTCTTCGCGCAGCAATGGCGATTGCATAAGTAATCGCAGCTTTTGTTCAAATAATAACTGATTATCTTGCTCGATTAAAAAACCATTTTTACCATCATTAATCATTTCAGATGGACCAGCTATACAATCATAAGCTATGACTGGCAGAGGGGCTGCAATGGCTTCACTCAGTACATTTGGGAAACCTTCTGACTTTGAAGTAAAAGCAAAAATCTTGGCCCTATATAAGTATTGATCGATGTCATCAATAATCCCCTTTAGATGTATTCTATTTTGCACTCCCATTTCTGCAATTTTTAATTCAAGGTTATCCTTTTCAGGACCGTCTCCAAGTATAAAAAGCTTCCATTCACACTTATCATCTGCTTTCACAAAAATATCAATTAATTCATCAAAGTGTTTGCTGCTTACTAAGCGACCAACTGAAATAACTATATTTTCTTTCTCGATTTCATCTCTTTCTTCAAAATCCTTTAATGGGTTGGGGATAGCAACTACATTTTTATTCAGTTTTTTGTTAATAGCATCTCTCTTCGAAAGATCAGTTTGAACTATTAAACCAGCTGCTAATGGATAGACTTTTTTAGCAATAGCTCTATTAGCATAGGAGTAGAGTCTATCTGGACTACTTCGGTTGGAGATATAGCACTTATTTCCTGTTATACGTGCTGCAATAATAGACAAAGGATTAAAGACTTCACTGAATGACAAAAATGAAGCTGGCGATATAAGGCGTAATTGTTTACACAAAAACAATAACACCTGTAGCTTTCCAGATATTCCACCACGGTATTTTGTTCTTGGTGCAATAACCTGAACTCTGCTGTCTAGCTCATATGCTGTTTCAGCACTTATTAAACATATAATATAAACTCGCGTCCCTTGCTTTACTAAGTAATTAGCAAATATTGATAGAACTCGTTCCATGCCACCTTTCTGCATTGACGGTGTTACTAAGCAGACTGTTTTGTCCATTGAAGGTTCCTCAAATTTTTCTTAATAATTTTTCAAAAAGCAATGTAGTACGAGTATATAAATCATTTTCATCAAAAAATATATAAGTATGAATTAATTACTATTTAGTAAAATAATCACTAAACCTATATTGTTAATGAAAAAACTCACTACATTTTTTTAGTAAAATACTTACCCACAAAATTTTATTAGCTTTACTATAAAATATACTACTTGGGTAATTATAGTTCCAAAATTTAAATAGACATGAATTATAAACTATTTTCTATATCTATTATTAGGCTTTATCCTATAAAAACTAAACAAGATCTATTTACATATATTAGATACATGTTGCAATAAATTAACCTCTATAAAGCCTAAACTTAGGAAGCTTAATTTTTAATAAAAACTTAAATACGAAAAATATAATTATTAAGAGCACTGAAGACATTGGATGTAGGACTAATAGTAACATTAAAATCAAATAAGCAATTATCTTTAAGAAGATATTTTTTAACTTCTCAACCCTATGAATGACTATAATATAAAACAGAGGGAAAAAAGCTAAGCCAAAAACTCCAAAATTAGAAATCGCTTCCATTATAAAAGACGTTGTTAGCCCCCAGCCATAAAGATAGGTACCACCGAAATCACCAAAAGCTGAGTTCGTGAAGTACACAGCATATGGGTATGGCTTATCCGGCCATAATTCTCTTGGTATATAGAACGTTGCTAAAAACTGATAAGATGCACCTTTATAAGGAAGAACATAATTATCATTAAGTATTTCATGAAATATGACAAATTTTAAACTATAATCTCTGCTAAAATCTATTCTAAGACCTTTGTAGACAGAAAAGAACCCTTTTGCATCCTCTATATTCTTTCCATAAAACTGAAGGTAAAAATAAAAAAAAGCAAATAATAACAGTCCTAAGTAAGCAATAGTTTTTTTACCAACTACATTTGTCAACAAAAGTACTAATAACAACAAAACAGTAAATAAAAGAACAATACTTCTTTTACCATGAATATATATGTCAGCAAAAATAAACAATAATGTAAATGCAATGACTATCAAATAAGAGGGGTTGCAATTACTCTTTTTATATTTACGAATTTGCGCAACGACTAATAGAATAAAAACTGGTAAAAATATCGAAACCAACTTCGGTGCTAATAGCTGTAGTGAATTAGATTCATGTCTGGGTCTGTCGGCATACTGCATGTAAAAAGAAGGTTCATTAGATAAAATTGCAACTATAATTGGAGAGATTAAAGCTATGTATGCCATCCACCTCAGTTTGTAAAAATAATCTAAAAACTGGTGGGTACTAACACTGTAACTTATAGACTTTGTTTTATTATATTTTACCGAAAAAGAAGTAAATATCAGCATTATAAATGCTATATAGTAATTATATATTGTCGTCGTATTAAGATCTTGGAGTGCATAATAAATAGTAGAGCTATACACAGGGCCTGTAAACTTATCGTCCATTAGAATATCTAAGTAAGCAGGCACTACATAAAACACAATTAACACAGGTATAATAAAAGTATATGCTGAAATATAACCTCTGAATGTTCTTTTTAGAGTAATTACTACCGAAAAAATAGAGATGAAAGCTAAGACCCAGTAACTTAAATTATGTAATATAGACATATATTAATCTCTATCTTTTATTTGCTTTAGAGATGAAGATATTATCCACTCTTGAGGATTAAACTGACCTTCATGCCATTTCATGTGGTTATCCCAATATCATAGACAAAAATCATACGCTTTGACGGAAAAATCATAACTTATTTCGATAATTAACGGATTATTATCCGCATCAAAAATGAAATCGTACTCTGCTCTAACTAATATTTCCAAAATAATTATGACCTAATAATACTTAGTTAGTAGTTTGTATTTCAGAATAAACATACATTATCTTTCCTGTTTTTGTTAAATTAATTTTTTCACAAAAATCAACTTCAACCTTTATACCAGGAAGTTCTGTCATAATCCTATTTAACACTTGTTTTAACTCATCTGAATTGAAAGGCTCATTTTTAACAATATTCAACTCTAATAAGTTGATATCTTTCTGTACTAACTGAAATGATTTTATACTAGGTTTTGAGAAGAATAGCGTTGTAAAAAACTGCCCATCTATTTTAGTACCATCAGCCTTATGAATGACACCTAAAGTTCTACCTATAACTTTATCCATTTTTAAAGTACCAAATTCCAGATCATCGCCTTTAATCGCTCTGTCTCCAATCTTATAGCGAATCAAAGGCATATAAAAATTATTCAAGGTTGTTATTACAATTTCACCTTCTTCGCCCTTTTTGACTGGATTATCATTCTCATCTAATATCTCTAAAAATATATTATCATAGAAAACAAATAAACCTTCACTTCCACGAACCTCAGATGCTATTGCTGATACTTCTCTTGAGCCATAAAAATTATAAACGTATGTATTATTAAAGGCTTTGCTTATCTCATCTCTCATCTCAGGATATAACGGACCTGTAGTACAGTGAATTACAGGCTTACATTTAATTTTTATATTATTTTTATTAATATATTTAGCAATATCGTAGATAGAGTGTACATAGGCTTTAATAAAAATAGGTTTCGTTGAGTTAATCTGATCAATATAACGACTTATTATGATATCGCTCATAACAAATGTATTAAGTGTCAGCCTATTGTTTAAAAAGCTTTTGAAGTTAAAACTAGAGTTGGTGCTGTGCATGTCTCTTTCAGCCCCCCATAAATCTATAGACTTTCCAAAAATATCAACTTTGTTCAACTCTAATGCATAATAGTAAGCAGCTTGCCCATGAATATTTTGAGTATTAGTTCTAAAGAATGTCAATGGCTCACCAGTAGAGCCACCAGATGTCGCTTTATGAACTTCATTAATTTTTTTATATGACTGGTTTATCAAAGCATCAGGACTATCTCTAACTATGTCTTTGGTTAAAACAGGTATTTTACAAAACTCTGAATAGGTCAGGTTTTTAAGATCGCAATGCTTTTCCATAGACTTATAAAAGGAAATATTTGAGAATGCCGTATCTAAAACAACGAATAACTTGTTTTTTTGATAAATCAAATTCGAACTAGAATTGTTGATATCACGGTTCTTTAATAGCTTTAATATCTCTATAGCCTTTTTAGATCTCAGTTTTCTATAAATCATTGTTAGTGATCGTTTCATTTTAAAACCTTCTATCAAAAAATTATTGTACCTAATATAATCAAAACCTCTGATTAATTTTTATTACCTTATTAGGGTGTATTATCAATTGGATTGTGAGGCTCAAAATGAGAAAAATTGGAGATAAACAAGGAAGAAATTGCCATTAATATGAGCATATTGACAAAATTTCTGACGATGTTTAGCAAAATTTAGCCATTTTAAGGCCACTGAATGTATTAATGTGCTAATTGATGACACGCCCTAGTATACTTCTTAGAAAAACCTATATTTTTTATCCAGTTTTTTTGATTTGTGATACTCAACCAATGTTCATAAAAAACATTTACTCTATAATGTATGGCTATTGACATATCAACTGCTCCTGTTTTTTTATTTTTTTAGCTTCATACAAAATACTCAACCCTAAAATGGCTCGTGTTGATGTTATCGTAATAGCTGCACCTATATAGCCATATAATATTACTAATGGAAAAGCGGATACAAATCCAATTAAGGAACAAACTACAGTTATATTTCTTAGTCTTTTCTCATACCCCTTTACTATCATAAAGTTTGTACCAAAAGTACTGATTAGCGCCGAAAAAATGATAGATATAGACATGATTCTAAGAATTATTACAGCACTTATAAACTCTTCCGTATAGAAAAAGCTAATAATAAATGGCGCTAATATAAACAAGCTTATGCAGGCAAATATAGATAGATAAATATTAATTTTAGCGTATAAATTATGTGAATCTATTTTTCTAGATAATAGCGGGAAAAATACTCTCGATATAATCAAAAGAAATTGTTGACTTATATTTATGAATTTACTACCAGCATCTAGCAAGCCGTTGGCAACACTACCACCATAAAATCCAAGCAGTACTACAGAAAAACTATTGTATAAGTTTGGCATTATGTTATTTATAAAAACGTCAGTACTACCTTTAATCGTCTTAGATATTTCTCTGATATTTGGTTTGTGGATCTTTACCTTCCATTTAACTACGATTATGTATGTAGCGAAAAACCCACTTACTATGAACCCTAAGCTTATAAATAATGGCTGTAAGATAAAGTCAGACTTTTCTTTTATAAATATAAAAACTAGCAATGTAAAAACCAGCTTGCTAGTCAGACTAAGAATAGTAATAAACTTCATTCTTTCCATAGCCTGAAAGAACCACTCAGGGAAAAAAATATTTCCTGGCACTAACAAAAAGCTTATGAGTAGAATGCTTTTATTCTCTCTAAAATATGGGATCGTAACTATTGCAATTATAAGAAGTAACAACGATATGAGCATTAGTATGACTCTTGCCCATAATACATTACTAAATATCTCAGAGACTTTGTTGAGATCTTCTCTATTTGAAGCTACGTCTCTAGTAGCCGTATAGTTAAAACCCCAATCAGATACAGTTTTTAACCATAATATTACGGCTCCTGCAAAAGCTATTTTACCAAAACCATCTACGCCAATGACTCGTGCTAGATAAGGAATGGTAAGTAAGGGAAAAATGTAGCTCGCAATCTGTAATAGCGTTAAATAACCAAAATTACTGGCTACAGCTTTTCCATCTTTACTTTTTTTTAGCTTCTCTATAGTAGATTTAAATTTATGAATCATGCTACTTCAAAGACTTAACATACCAAGGCATCGCTTTCTCAATTCCTTGGATAATATCAAACTGCGGATCATAACCTAACGCATTCTGAATTTTGCTAATATCAGCCTGACTATGACGCACATCTCCTTCACGGAAATCTCGATATACAGCCTCTTGGGTATAATCCACACCATTTACCGCTAGATTGTTTTTTAGAGCCGTAAATAGTGTGTTCAGTGTCGTACGACCACCCACTGCCACGTTATAAACTTGATTTTTAGCATCTTCAATAGCAGTAGCCGCTAAGATATTAGCCTGTACCGCATTTTCAATGAAATTAAAGTCACGACTGGTATCGCCATCGCCATTGATGAATACCTCATCACCTGCGATCATAGCGGCCGTCCACTTTGGTATTACCGCTGCGTATGCACCATCAGGTGTTTGGCGTTTACCAAAGATATTGAAGTAACGCAGACCGATCGTTTTAAAGTCATAGGTACGTGCAAATACATCAGCATATAGCTCATTGACGTATTTAGTGACTGCATAGGGTGACAGTGGATTACCGATAGCATCTTCAACTTTTGGCAATGCTGGATGATCACCATAGGTTGAGCTGCTGGCGGCATAGGTAAAGCTAGCAACCTGAGCATCACGAGCCGCAACCAGCATATTTAGGTAGCCTGAGATATTAGTAACATTGGTGTTAATCGGATCAGCGATAGAGCGTGGTACTGAACCTAGTGCTGCTTGATGCAATACATAATCGACGTCCATACATGCAGCCTGACAGTCTTCTAGTTTGCGAATATCGCCTTCTATAAATTTAAATCTCTGCCACTGCTTTTCGCTGACCAAGCCCTGCACTTCATCTAGATTATGCTGAAAGCCCGTTGCAAAGTTATCTAAGCCAACTACTTTTTGATTCAATAATAGTAGCGTTTCTAGTAAATTAGAGCCTATAAAACCAGCAACCCCAGTAATCAGCCACGTTTTTGGTGCTTTAACTAATGTTTCTTTAACTTTTTCATATGCGGTTGACATCATAATATTTGTTTTCCGTATTATTTTAACAATTTATAGGCGAATATCGGTAGCTTCTTTAGTAAAGGCATACTTTAAATCATAGAGGACGTGTTCATTCTTTCCAAACGCTCTAATTTGCTCTACACCCAGCTCGATAAACTCATTATGAGCAACTGCTAAGATAATACCGTCATAGTTATTAACCGTTGGCTTGCTAATAGGCGTAATATCATACTCACGCATCGCTTCTGCTTTATCTACCCAAGGGTCATAGACGTCAACGTCGATATTGTATTCCTCTAGCTCATGGACGATATCGATAACCTTGGTATTACGCACGTCGGGACAGTTCTCTTTGAAACTCAGTCCCAGTACTAAAACTTTAGCACCTTCAACTTGAATGCGCTTTTTGATCATTGTTTTGACCAGTTGAGTCACCACATACTCACCCATGCTGTCATTCAAGCGACGGCCCGCCAATATAATCTCTGGGTTATAACCAATCGCTTGTGCTTTATGAGTTAAGTAATAAGGGTCAACACCGATACAATGACCACCGACTAAACCCGGACGAAACGGTAAAAAGTTCCACTTTGTCCCTGCAGCTTCTAAGACTGCTTGGGTATCGATACCCATCTTGTTAAAAATAACGGCGAGCTCATTAATCAAGGCGATATTAACATCTCGTTGGGTGTTTTCAATCACTTTTGCCGCTTCTGCTACCTTAATAGAGGCCGCTTTATGAGTACCAGCGGTAATGATTAAGTTATATACTTCATCGACAAAGTCAGCTACTTCAGGTGTTGAGCCTGCCGTCACTTTTAAAATATTGGTAACACGATGCTCTTTATCACCTGGATTGATACGCTCGGGGCTATAGCCTGCGTAGAAATCTTGATTGAAGGTCAGACCAGAGACTCTTTCTAATACTGGAATACAGACCTCTTCTGTCGCACCCGGATAGACAGTCGACTCATAAACCACGATATCGTCTTTTTTAAGCAAGCTACCGATAGCTTCTGAGGCTTTAATCAAAGGGGTCAGGTCAGGTTGCTTATAATCATCAATAGGCGTTGGGACAGTGACGATAAAGAAGTTACAGTCCTTTAGCTCATTGATATCCGAGCTATAGCTTAAATGCGTCGCTTGTGCTAACTCATCATCGCTAACTTCTAAGGTATGATCAGTCCCAGCAATGAGTGCTGAGATACGCCCAGCATTAATATCAAAGCCAACGACTGAATGCTGTTTGCCAAACTCAACCGCCAGCGGCAAACCTACATACCCAAGCCCGATGACTGCTATTTTTATATTGTTAAGATCTAACATAGTCTTCCTTTATTAATTTAACTAATTTTTCTTTAAAACATCATTGTTGATTTATACATTAACCGTTATGCAGATTCAGAATCTTCTTGAGAGCTTTTTTGCAGATTTTTTTGAGGGCTTTCTTGAAGATCGTCTTGAGTTTCTTCTTGAGAGCCGTCTTGAGTGCCTTCTTGATAACCCTCTACAAAGTATTTGAACTGCTGTTTCAACCAAAAAACATCAAACTGTTTCTGCTTTTCAGTAAACTCAAATAATACCGACTCAAGCTCATCTAACGGAAAGCTATGCTCTATGGCTTGCATGATTAATGGATGATCGGTAGATTCGATATTATCTTCACCAATGATCAGCTCTTCATAGAGCTTTTCTCCTGCTCTAAGCCCCGTAAAGATAACCTCGATATCGCCATCTGGATGTGTGCTATCCTTAACATCAAAACCACTTAAATGAATCATTCGGTGCGCCAAATCAACGATTTTGACCGGCTCACCCATATTAAGCACAAACACTTCACCACCTGCGGCCATCGCCCCTGCTTGGATAACCAAGTTTGCCGCCTCTGGAATCGTCATAAAATAACGAGTTACATCGGGATGGGTGACGGTGATTGGCTTACCTTGGGCTATCTGCTTGGTAAATAACGGTACCACTGAGCCTGATGAACCTAGGACATTACCAAAACGCACCATACTGATAAGCGTATGATTGTTATTTGGATTGTTTTTTTGGCTTAAACTCTGACAGACCAATTCTGCTAAACGCTTAGAAGCCCCCATCACGTTGGTAGGTCTTACCGCCTTATCGGTAGAGATAAGGACAAAAGTCTCAACATGGGCTGCAATAGCCGCTCGCGCACAGTGATACGTGCCCTTGCTGTTGTTTATAACCCCTTCAAAAGGATTGTGCTCTACCATGGGCACATGTTTATAGGCCGCTGCATGATAAACGGTCTGTATGTCATATAATTTAAATATTCTAAGAAGATTGGATTCATTGGTGACGTTACCGATGACGGCGACTATCTCAATATTTTGATAAGCAGGGGTATTGGCTTGTTTTATCGTAAGCTCTTGATGAATGCTATAAAGCGCAAACTCAGACAGCTCATAAAGTACGATACATTTTGGCTGGTTTTTAATCACTTGACGGCACAGCTCGCTACCGATAGAGCCGCCTGCACCAGTAACCAGCACGCATTTACCGCTAATATTTTTCTGTAATAAGTGTGTATCGGGTTCGACTGTCTGTCGATCTAATACATCTAAAATATCTACCTTGCGCATACTACTAACGGTTACTTTTTCGTCAGCGATCTCTTCCAAACTCGGCAACTCTTTAATTTTTATAGCTATACCAGATAAGCTGTCAATAATCTGTCTCTTTTGCGCGCGACTGATAGACGGAATCGCTAAAAAAACCTGAGCGACATCGAGCTCTTCTACTAAGCTCATTAACTCATGCGCAGGATAAATCTTTTTACCCTGTAAATAGGCACCAACGAGCTGTAGATCATCATCGACATAGGCCACCACATTGTATTTATGCGAGTTTCTTAGACCCTCTAATAAATCCTTACCCGCCTCGCCTGCACCATAGATAACAACATTATCGTAACCATCTTCATCCCTTAGGCGCTGCTGACCGTTACCGCGCCAACGTGTCAATAGCTCACGGATGATCAGCCTGCTATTCCACAAAGCAATAAAAAAGAAGAACATAAATATGATCGGAACGGAGCGCGGTATGTCTTCTAAAGGATTGAGATAGATAACAATTTCATAAATAACAATAAGGACAAAAAACAACTGCGCCACACTGCCCATGACGGTATCGAGAAAGCCTCTTGCCACCCCTTTATAGAAGCCGATAAAATACAAGCCAATAATAGGAAGCACCGCATAAGCCAACAATATCGCCGGACTAATCTCATGGGCGATATGGCCATAGCGTAAAGACAAGGCTAAAAACAGACAGACGGCTGACATCACAAGGTCGGCAATAAGCAGCACTATACGCTTGACAGCACGCGGAAGCGATAGGAAATACTCAGCGATATGTGCTAACCATCCATTGTTATCATTCAGCGATTGATAATCGCTTTTGGTTTTTGACTCTAGCAAGATGACCACCAATTACTTAAAATTATAAGACAAGACAATATAAGATAAAGCCGCAAAAAATTTACGACTGCTTATTTCCATAGGCATAGCTATAGTGATAACTATATTTGCTCATGAGGCCTTGTTGTACATCATTGAGGATAATACCATCTACCTGTACATTGGCTTTGTTCATCTGTTTGACGGCATATGCCACTTGCCCTTCTATCGACTGGTCGTAGCGCGTCACCATTAACACTTTATCAGCGTAATGCGACATAATCATCGCATCCGAAGCGGCTAATATGGGCGGTGAGTCAATGACAATATAATCGTAGTGCTCGTTGAGCTCCGTCATCATTTGCTCAAACTTATCACCTGATAGCAGCGAGGATGGGTTGTGCGGATGCTGCCCACGTGGGATAAAATCAATATTATCCAGAGTAGTCGGATGTATGACCGTTGTTAATGCTATCTGTTGCGCTAAATAATCCCCTAGCCCATTATCTTGAGTCATATTAAACATTTTATGCAGCTCACCTAAGCGCATATCCGCATCTATAATCAATACCTTCTTATCCAGTTGCGAGAATACCTCAGTCAAGTTAGAAGAGATAAAGGACTTACCCACCCCAGGACTCTCACCAGCAATCAAGATGACTTTAGCTCGTTGACCAACTTTGCCTACTGTTGTCATACCAAACATTAGATTGGTTCTTAAGCTCTTAATGGCCTCATAGCTCAAACTATTGTTATCAGCATGAGCTAATAGACGATTTTGAGATTTTTTATTCTTACGTAACCGTGTCAGCAGTGCCGAGCGCGGAATGGTGGCGATGACTGGTATGCCTGTCTTCATCTCTAAGCGCTCAGGATCTTTAACCACGTTTCTAAGCATGTTTTTCAGTAGCACTAACATCGTGCCTAGCATCGCTCCTAAAAGCATGGCCAATATCATAATTTGCAGTTTCTTGGGCGCAATCGCTCTAAAGGTACTAATAGGCAAATCAATAACACGGGCAAAACCAATTTGACCAGCCTTGACGATTTTTAATTGCTCATAATTTTTAAGCAAGGTTAGATAGATCTCTCTATTGATGGTGGTATCAGCTGATAGTTGTAAAAACTCTCTTTGTATCTCTGGCAGACCGGCAATGGTATTATCTATTTCTTGCTTCCTAGCATTAAGTACGGCCAGTTGATCATTGATTTGCACCACCAACGGATGCTCATCGGTATAGTAAGTGGTTAGATCCGCTTTTTTTAACTTAAGCTCGTTAAGCTGGACATCGATTTGTGAGTTTTCACCTAATAAAAGCTCGGCTTCTTTACCCACATCGATGGTGCCATATTTTTTACGGAAATCATTAAATATCGCTTCAGAATCTTCCAGCTTTTTCTTTAAAGTTGGAATTTGGGTTTCCATAAAGGCAATGGTTTTCGTCGTTTCCTCAGAGCCACGAGACTGGTTTTGATCAATATAAGACAAGACAATACGTTTTAAGATCAAGCTGGTTTGCTGCTGATTATTTCCAGTCATAGACAGCTGAATAATACCGGTTTGCTTACCTTTTTCAACGACTGATAGCGCACTGTTTACCCGATCGGTGGTTGTTTGCAGCGATTGTTTGGTGATATTAACTGCGTACCCATCAGCCGGAAGATCGTTGACGGTGATGTGAATCTGACCATCCGTGCCTCTAAATTGATGCGCTTTACCAAGCTGACCTTTAAAGTCATCAAAGCCATTGCTTAACACGAACCCTGTTGCAGAGCGCGTTAAAGTAAATGGTTGATTCAAATAGTTTTGTGAAACGTTGAACTGGCTGACCTCTACTTCACCATCTTCAGTTTTGAGTGACACACCTTCAGGTTTATTTATCTGAGTGTCGATATTGCTGCTTTTTATTTTATAGAGTGCACCAATATTAGGATCAGACAACTGAATACGTAAATGTAATAAATTAACGACCGGCTCTAATATCATACGCGAGCGAATGAGCTCTGTTTCTGTTTGCGCTTTACTTACCTCAGACCCAATAAGCTCGGAGATATCACTACCAAGCGCTGAGATACCTTGAGACTTTTCCTCAACTTGAATAAGCGCATCGGATTTATAAGTAGGATTGACATATCTACTATACAAGACCCCTATGATCAAACCCAACACAGCAAAGAAGACAATAATTTTCCAACCACGCAAAATGGCAAACAGCAGCGCCATTAAATCGATTTCATCATCATCTTTTTCAACGGCATTTTTGGCTGTATTTTGTGAATCTGTATTCATAACTATAGGGTCATCATTTAAAGGTAGCCATTTAATACTGGCTACTGTTTAATATTAGGTGTTGTTTAATATCGGATGCTTTTCAATACTAGATGCTGCTTAATATCAGGTGCTTAGCTGATTTTATCAGCCCACTGCTCAAGGCCATCAACGATATCTTGATACGCCGTTTCAAACGCGCTTATGTCATGCTTATAAGGGTCAGCAATATCTTTATCAATCCAGTGACCAAGCTTAAAGGTTTTGCCACGACAAAATGGCCAGCGCTCTTCGATCCATTTGGTCTGGCCATCTGACATGGTGAAGATAAGATCTGCTTTTTTTGCCAAACCTTCATCAATTTGCTTGGCAACATGGTTATTAATATCAATCTGCTGCTTCGACATGATCTCTAGCGCCGCTGGGTCCGCAGAGTGACCAACTAAAGCGCCAACACCTGCAGAATCAATATTCTTATTAGGAAAGCGCTGCTTTAACAGCGCTTCAGCCATTGGACTACGGCAGATATTGCCCACACAAACCACTAAAATACTATCAAATGCCATAACGATTATTACCTACTAATTATTACCTATAAGCCTGAGAGCGATCTGATGGCTGATGTAGACGGTACAATGGAGCTAATGACACGATTCCAACGCGCCAAGCCAGTTGGATCGACATAAACAATATCGTTAGCATGCATCTCAAAACGGTTGGCAAGGGCAAAGCTGGTAATAGTCTGCATGTCAACATAGTAAATATCGGTCGCTGCCGTATTCACATTATCACGCACCACATAAATTTTGGCCGCGTTGGCAGTAGCGGCATTGAGACCTTTAGACTCGCCCAGTACTTGTGCCAGACTGATGCCCTGCTCTAGAATAGACACCGGCTCTACCTGCCCAAACTCACCCAAAACATAAATTTTATTTTGCTCTTGGCTATTGACGTGAATCGAATCGCCATCTCTTAGGTAGATTTGGTTGGCAGATGAGCCCATCTCTCGCAGTGACTGTAAGCCGATATTGTAGCTTTTACCCTGACGGTTCAATACAATATTATTCGAGTCACCTATCTGTGACGCCCCGCCCGCCATAGAAATCCCACCGTATAACGAGACAGGTACATCAGCAATAGCAAATTCGCCTGGCTGCTTCACTTCACCATCAATAAAGAACTTATTGCCACGATAGTTAACAATTTTCACCTGCGGATCTGAATATTTTAGATAACGTTGCAGTTGACTCTGCAAGTTGGCGGTAAATTGCGGTACGCTCAAGCCACTCGCTTGTATACGTCCAATTAGAGGAAATTGAACAAAACCCTGCTGATCGACTGGAAAGCCTAAGGCATAGGGGTTGGCGGTATTACTACTATTGGTTAAAGGGGGAGCGATTTCTGGATAACCGACAAGCGTGATGCCAAGGATATCGCCTTTGGAAATACGATACTCTACTTGTCCTGAATTTTTTATCAGTTGCACCAAGTCATTACTAGGGACCACTGCCTGCTTGGGTGGTAGCGTTGCTAGGCTGAGCGGCTGAATATTAAACTGCAAGCCACTTTCTGCGACAAAAGCCCCACTAGGTGGCAAATCACCCGACTGTAGACCTGAGTTGATACTTGTACATCCTGAAACCATGCTAGCAATTAGCAGGCACGATATACTTAATAACTTTG
The DNA here is from genome assembly GCF_014861375.1 of Psychrobacter sp. FME5. NCBI lineage: Bacteria > Pseudomonadati > Pseudomonadota > Gammaproteobacteria > Moraxellales > Moraxellaceae > Psychrobacter > Psychrobacter sp. FME5. The sequence goes on from NZ_RRYX01000044.1 coordinate 21,241, forward strand.
ATGACTGATAGTGCATGTAAAAAAAGCCCTTATAAATCATAATAATATATATCAATCATTGATAGTAAACCGAAGTGACAGCCGTAAGAAATAGCCTTACTAGTCGCAAAAAAAACGTAGTATAACACAAAGGTCAGGTGGTGTGTCAGAAAGTATGCTGAAGAAATAAAGGAGGGTGACAGCCAAAGCAAGATGATATATTTGAGGTTATGAAGACACAAATAGATATCAGCTGCCCCGACTGTCACAGTCCCAGTTTAAAGAAAAACGGCATAAAAAGCTATGGCAAGCAGAACTACCAATGCAAGGACTGCAAACGTCAATTCATTGGTGACCATGCCTTAACTTATAAGGGCTGTCACTCTAAAATAGAAGACATCATACGGCTAATGACGGTGAGAGGTTGCGGTGTTAGAGACATAGCTATTATAGCCTCAGTCAGTATCGGTAAAGTATTGGGCACCATAGGCTCATCTGTTTATAAGATCGCGCCTAAGAAGCGCTACTATGAACGCTTAGAGGTTGATGAGTTCTGGACTTACGT
>NZ_RRYX01000045.1:0-21509 GCF_014861375.1 Psychrobacter sp. FME5
TTGCGATACACGTAAGTCCAAAACTCATCAACCTCTAAGCGTTCATAATAGCGCTTTTTAGGTGTAATCTTATAGACCGATGAGCCTATGGTGCTAAGGACTTTACCAATACTAATAGAGGCTATAACGGCTATGTCTCTGACGCCGCAACCTCTAACCGTCATTAGCCGTATGATGTCTTCTATTTTAGAGTGACAGCCATGATAAGTTAAGGCATGGTCGCCAATGAATTGACGTTTGCAGTCCTTGCACTGGTAGTTCTGCTTGCCATAGCTTTTTTTGCCGTGTATCGAAAAACTGGGACTGTGACAGTCGGGGCAATTGATCTGTATTTGTGTCTTCATAACCTCAAATATATCATCTTGCTTCGGCTGTCACCCTTCTTTTATTACTCCAGCATACTTTTTGATACACCACCAATAGTACATCTTAAGAAAAAGCATAGTCAGGGTTGACATACTCCTCCTTTTTGATTTTGAAACTCGCTATTGTGACAACTTTAAATTATGACTTTATCAGCTTAACTCATGCAAATTTTTATGCATGGTTGTAATAAATGTACATTGGTTTTCAGCAAGCGATTATTCATAAAACTGATATATTTAAAGTACTATCCTCTCAATCTGGGTAATAGCTCAGGGTTGATAGTACGTAGCCTCATATTTGACTCTGGCGACCAGACCAGGTCTTCATGCTCTACAGCTATTTGGTAAGCCCATTGGCTAATGGTTTCTGAACGCTTCTGATTGCTTATAAAGCCAATACCGTCTGTTTCTTGTTCAATAACTTGTCCATATTGTTGGTTACGCCTCAACCACTTCTCATAAAACCTCTCTTCAGCAAGATAGTCACGTTTACTGTTATTACATTTATGATCAGTCAGTACAAAATTATGAGTCGTATCATTGGGATATTTTGACCAAGGTACAAAATGATCAACTTCGACGGTTTTCTTTAATAGTTTTTGACAGTAGAAGCACTGACCATGCTGTGTTTCATTTAGTATAGGCACTAACAAGCTTAGATCTTGACGTGATTGGTTAAACAAGAAGCCTTGTAAATCAACATCATCACTGAAATATGATTGGTTGTGACGATTGTTACGTACAAACTCTGTCCAGTATTGCTGGCAAAGCTTATTGATTATCTGACTAAAGCGTGCAAAGCAATAAGCGATCCCAGGCTTTACGACGATTGCTTTTTCTCTTGAGTTATAGATATAGAAGAATTCACGGCAAACCTTATCTTCTCCACTTTGTAGATACTTGGCAGGGTTGCTTTTAATCGTTCGGGCTATTTCTTTAAGGGTCGATTGCCACTTTTTAATATGACGTGTCCGAGCTATATTTAAGCTAGTGGTCTTAGTTTCTTTTTGCAGGGTTAAGATACTAGTGATGACCTTGGCTTGGCCTGTTGTACTGCTTTGCTTCAGTATAGATTCACTATACTGATCTGAGAACGGTAATGCTTGTGTCCAATAAAGCTGAATAAACTGCTCTGCCAACTGCTCATAAGAAATAACGCATTCTCTATTATCATTAAGCCCAGACTCTATAGAAAGGTTTGTTACTGATATTAGTAATGCAAATTTATAGGTCGAGGTATAAGAGCTAGATTCAAGCAACCATTGAATATGTCTTAGAAAGTTAAGCTGAAATTCTGCTGTTGTCACTATAAAAACCCTTAGAAGTGCGATTAATTAATTCACTGTAACTCAGACTTATAATACTAAGCCTTTCATTATGTAAAGCTTGGCCTACCAATGAAGCTATTTTATCCAGCCAGCCCTGCTAGACTAACTTGTCATATCAATCAACTTCAAACGACCACATATTTTTAGTTATTACGTTCAGCTAGCGCTCATTCTAAGGTAGCTAGAAGCATATTTTTACTCAATAGATTTTCTATTGTTTATACTAGGGGCTGTATAGAATTGAGAAAACATTGAAAAAAATAAGCAACACCTTACTCTAATGTTTACCACAACAAAGAAACAAGGCGTCACTTATGGCTCGCACCAAGCTCAACGATGAACATTGGCACAAGCTATTTATTATATTGCGACAAATTAACGTATATAACAAGCCCAATCTAAGACGTACCGTTGAAGGCATGTTGTACCGCATACGAGTAGGCTGTCCATGGCGAGACTTACCTTCTTATTTTGGTCATTGGTCTAGCATATATCATCAATACCGTTACTGGCGTAAAACCGGTAAATGGCAAAAGCTCATGAAGATAGTCACAGCAAACTATGATAGTGAATGGTTATTTATAGACGGTAGCGTGGTCAAAGCTCATCAGCATAGTACAGGCGCAGCCAGTCATCTTGATGAGGCCATTGGTAAAAGCGTTGCAGGTAATAGCAGCAAACTGCACTTAGTGGTCGATGCTTGTGGCAACCCTATACATGTTGAGCTGTCAGGTGGGCAAGTACATGACTCTAAGATGGCAAAGGCGTTGATATTTAGCACGATTAATAACCAGACTAAAGCGGTGATTGCAGACAGGGGCTACGATAGTAGCGATATTAGAGAGTGTATCTTCACGCACTGTGCTCAGTCAGTCATACCTGTTAAGTCGAACTCTAAAAGCTGTAACGACACACTAGATTGGTATTTGTATCGTTGCCGTCATTTGGTAGAAAACGCTTTTGCTAGATTGAAACATTTTAGGGGCATTGCCACGCGATATGATAAGCTCAAAGATAGCTATGCAGCAGCGGTAATGCTCGCTTGTGTCTTTATCTGGTTGCCCCTGATTTGAATTCTATACACACCCTAAACGTTCCCCGATTTTGTTATTAATCCACTCGGCTATTTCACTCGCTACCCATACTACTCTGACTTTTGTAAGTTGTACCTTTTTTGGGAACGTTGGATCGTAGCGATCAGACTCTTCATTAATCATCTCATAGATGGTAGAACGACTAAGGCTAGTATAATTAACGACATCCTTAATGCTAAGGAGTCGGGGGATATTATTACATCGCTCGAGTGTTGGTTTTTGTGAATATAAACTTCTCATGATTAAATCCTTAGTTTAGTTTTCATATATAGTTTCATCAATTGGCGATTACTTAATCAAGAAACCTGATAAATGATAGCTATTAACAATTTATATGTTAATTTGTTACTTACTATTAGCTGTCTGATCCGATGCTAATCACATCAAATATTTCATTATTTTAAATCTCATCCTCAAATAAGAACTACAAATAAAATTATGACTACTTATATACTCGACACAGAAACGACGGGACTTATTGAACCGCACATGACTGAAGCGGCCTATTCTATTGTTGAAATAAACGATAGCAAGGTCTTTGTATTGCAAGCTCCGCGAGCTAAGCGCTTTAATCCTTTAAAAGAAATTAGCTTAGGCTCTATGGCGATATCACATATCTGTGATGAGGATGTGGCAGATGAACCACCTCATACAAACTTCAGACTACCTAGTAGTGTTAAGTATTTAATTGGCCACAATATTGATTTTGACATGGCCGTTCTCAAAAGTGCTGGCGTGACCCATGAGCCTAAGTTAATTTGTACCAATGCGATGGCTAATTTTCTCCTTCCTACGCTTGAGAGCCATAAGCTAGTATCCCTCCTCTATCACTTCCACCGTGATATAGCGCGCGCTCAAGCAAAGAACGCGCATGCTGCCATTGCTGACATCTACTTCACTGAGCTAGTGCTTGGTAGTCTGATTGATATGGCTAACAGTCAAGGTCATGAGATAAGTGATGTGGAGAGCTTATATGAGTTTAGTCAAATGGCACGTATACCCACACACTTAAGTTTTGGTAAGCATAAGGGTGAGGCTATTGCAGATTTAGCTGCGAGCTCTGAAGGTACTGGCTATATTAAATGGCTGCTCAAACAGGACAGTGTTGACCCTTATTTAGCTCAAGCATGCCAGCAAGCATTAGAGTCGGTATAAATATACTGATGTAGTCAGTTTGAGCTATGCTGAAAATTGAGATCGATACTAGAAATATTTAACGCTCAAGTAGATCAAGTTCTTATTAAAACTATAACTTATTAGGTAATAAACCCCTCAATATTATGGTGTTTAAAATATTATTAATATCTGCATATGCCATGGATCAATCTCACTCTGACAAGTCAGGAAAGCTCTATGTGCTATTATCTATATAGTGTAGAGGGCTGGAGTATGAAATTTATTTTTCTTAGGTGACGCTATTAATATCGGGGTTTGGCTAACTTGCCTAAGCTTGGCGCAAAAATCACCGTTTGTGTCGATGATGTTGATAGTGCTGCTGAGTTATCTGCTGCTGCAACTGAAGCGGGTACTGAAATTAACTGCTATATCGAAATTGACTGTGGCGCGGGTCGTTGTGGTGTAACTACCACTGAAGCGGTTGTTGAAATCGCTAAAGCGATTGATGCTGCTAAAAATATCAAATTTACTGGTATTCAAGCGTATCAAGGCGCAATGCAGCACATGGACAGCTTTAGCGATCGTAAGGCTAAAACCCAAGTGGCTATCGATCAAGTGCAACACGCTATTGATGCATTGACTGAAATTGGTCTAAAGCCAGAATTCGTTTCAGGTGGCGGTACGGGTAGTTACTACTTCGAAAGTAATTCAGGTGTTTTCAACGAATTACAGTGTGGCTCTTACGCATTTATGGACGCCGACTACGGTCGTATCCTAGATGAAGACGGCAACCGTATCGATGCGGGTGAGTGGGAAAACGCTCTGTTCATCCTAACTTCTGTGATGAGTCATGCTAAAGCTGATAAAGCGATTGTTGATGCTGGTCTAAAAGCTCAGTCAGTGGATAGTGGTCTACCCTTCATCTATGGTCGTGACGATGTTGAATATGTTAAATGTTCAGATGAGCATGGCGTCGTAAGCGATCCAAATGGCGTACTAAAAATCAATGAGAAATTGAAACTCGTACCTGGTCATTGTGATCCTACTTGTAACATCCATGATTTCTATATTGGTGTTCGTAACGGTAAAGTTGAGAAAGTATGGCCGGTATCTGCACGTGGTCGCGCATACTAATCACGACAAGTTAAATTAATTTAATCAGTTTAGTTTAACAGGGGCTGTTGTAGCTTTAGCCTACGACAGCCCCTTTTTATTCGAAAATTTTATGATAAAAAGGAATTTATAATGAGTACAGCTAACGATACCAACAATGAAGGTTTAATAATCGTCTCAGAAGAGGCATGTAAATCAGTGATTGACCGCCCTTCTGCCTTTACAGCAGTTGAGAATGTTTTTGCTTCGATGTCACGTGGCGACGCCTATAACTTCCCTGTTATTCGTGAAGCGATTGGCTATGCTGATGCGCTATATGGCTTTAAATCAGGTTTCGACCGCGCTGGTAAATCATTAGGTCTAAAATCAGGCGGCTACTGGCCTGGTAATGAAGCTAAAGGCTTAACCAACCATCAGTCAACGATTTTTTTATTCAATCCAGATAATGGTAAATTGCGTGCACTAGTCGGTGGTAACTACCTAACGGCGGTACGTACTGCAGCAGCATCGGCAGTATCAATCGCTCATCTGGCACGTAAAGACAGCAAAGTGCTTGGTATGGTTGGTGCGGGTCATCAGTCTACTTTTCAGCTACGCGCCGCTCTAGAGCAACGTAACTTTGAAAAAGTAGTCGCTTGGAACAAAAACAAAGATCGCCTTAAAAATCTACAAGCAGTCGCTGAGGAATTAGGCGTACCGTTTGAGTCTGTTGAACGTGAGCAATTATGTGCAGAAGCGGATGTGATTATCACTATTACTTCAGCGTTTGAGCCATTACTTATGAAAGAGTGGATCAAACCCGGTACGCATATTGCCTGCATGGGTACTGATACGGTTGGTAAGCAAGAAGTTGATGCTAACCTGATAGCAACTGCCACGGTGTTTACGGATGAAATCGCACAATCGATTAGTCTTGGCGAAGCGCAACATGCGATTAAGTCTGGTATTATTAGAGAGAGTGATATTACGACGCTTGGTGATGTTATAAATGGTAATCATCCAGGTCGCAGCTCAGATGATGAGATTACGTTGTTTGACGGTACGGGTGTTGGCTTGCAAGATTTAGCCGTAGCTTCCGCTGCAGCTAAGCTTGCCGTCGAGAAAGGTGAAGCTCAGCACATCTCCCTATAACTTTCGTTATAGTTATAATATAATAGTGAGTTCAGTATAAAAGCGATACAGCGGGACTGGAATACTTTCGTTTAAAACATAAGTTTTGCAGCATCTGTCTGCGTAGCATAGCACGCCAGAAAAACTTATATCAATTCCGCATAAAAATATAATGTATCTGTTTTATTTGGAATCGACTATATTATAAATATGACACTAGCCACTATATTTTAGAACTGCCAAATAATTATTTGGCAGTTCTTTTTATAATGTTTATCTGATATTGTTTTAATTTTTTAGATGACAATTATCTATAGCCGATCCGTTATAAAAAAATAAATAACTTTGCTGACGATTTCACACAAATACTAACCCATCTTCAGTTTGATGCGCTTTGATATCGACATGGTAAATATCGCTTAATTGCTCACTCGTCATTACTTCATTAGGCGTGCCTTGAGCAACTACCTGTCCAGCATCTAACAACACCACTTCATCAGTATAACGATGTGCATGGGTCAAATCATGCAAGACAACAAGGATACTTTTGCGTTGCTGCTGCACCAAATTATGTAAATAATTAAGCAAAAAACGTTGATGACGGATATCCAGATGATTGGTCGGCTCATCGAACATCATAATTTTGGTATCTTGCATCAGCGCTCGTACGATAGCCAAACGCTGTTTTTCACCTCCTGATAAGGTTTGTACTCGGGCACTAGCCAAATTTGATAATTCAAAATCCTGTAGTAAAATTTGTGCCTGCTCAACATGCTGAGCATTTGGGCGCTGATACCAAGCAAGATTTGGCGAAACACCCAATAAGGCATAATCAATTACCGTTAACGGCAATTCGAAACGCTCATGCTGTCCAACCCAAGCGATATGACCGTCATTCATAACCTTGCTAATAGACTGACCTTGAATAGTGATATGGCCCTCTGTTTTAAGCGAAGTTCCTGTGTGTTGACCCAAAATCGTATGAAGTAACGTACTTTTACCCGCCCCGTTTGGTCCGATAAAAGCCACCAGTTTTTGGCTTGGTACTGTTAGCTTATTTACCTGTAACAATGTTTTATTGCCGTGAGAGATATGAATATCTTGTATCGATAGCAGCTCGCCTATCGTATTGCTATCTATATGAGTTTCTCGAATCGTTGGCGATGTCTTTAATGTCGAAATAAAAAATGAATTAAGCATAAATATCCTGTTTAATTAGCGGCGACTACTACGCACAAAGAGCCAGATAAAGAATGGTCCACCAAGTAGCGCTAAAACAATACCAACAGGCACGTCCACTGGATAAGCAACATGCCGAGCTGTGCCATCAATGACGAGTAATAATATCGCCCCAAGCCAGCCAGACCAAATCATCAGTTTCATCCGTCCGCCACCAAACAAAATGGCTAGCAAGTTTGGTACCATCATGCCAATAAAACCGATCACCCCTGCCAGCGATACTGCTGCTCCCGTCAATAAAGCTGACGCTATCACCACCATACAACGAACCCTACCAACCTTGATACCCAAAGATTTGGCGGCGGCTTCACCGAGCATTAATCCATCTAGCTGACGGCCTAGAGGCAGTAAAATAGCTAGGCCTACTATCATAGAAATCATCGAATATCGCAGTGGCACAAAACCTGCTTCTGCCATACTGCCTGACAGCCAATTGGTTGCAGACCTAAGTACCATGTCATCAGACATAAATAAGATCAGACTGACCACCGCAGCACAAAAGGCACTGATAACAAAGCCCAATATCAGTAATCCCATCTGACCACCGCCTAAAAAGCGATGACAAGACAAAATAAACAAGCAAACCAGCACACTACCGCTAAAGGCAGCAAGCGGTATACTGACGCCGCCAAATCCTAACGCTAGTACCAATACCACCCCAAGCGCTGCGCCACCCGACGTGCCAATTAAACTCGGATCTGCTAAAGGATTTTCAAACAGGGCTTGTAGTGCTGCGCCACTAACCGATAATGCCATACCTACTAATAACGCTGTGACTACACGTGGATAGCGCAGCTGCCATATAGTGTCGTCAAGATGATTGGGACTTGACCATTCGCCAAAGCCAATACCAAGACCCAACCAAATCAGTAACCCAGAGGCTATAACGGCAAGCATGTAATAGAAGTTGTGTTTATGCCTGCCAGTTGACGCAGGGACAGGAACGGTAATCGTATTTGCCATATGATGTATCGTTTTATTAAGCAGATGAAAAAGAGTGTTCAATAGCTCACGCTCAGCTTATGAAATTGATGCATAACATAAGGGCTAAAACTATGGCTAAAATAGAGATGACCACGTAAGTAGCTTTAGCTTTTAACCAACTACTTTGCGACTGAATGAAGTCTTTTTAAGATTTGCGGTGAGTTCAAACCATAACGCAAGAAGTCATCGGCTGGCCAAAAGTGTACGCCACCATTTTTACCGGCAGCACTTGCCGCAATCTCTGGACGCTTACTGAATTTACCAACACCGCCGACGACTGCTTGGTTATGATCAGCAATAATAATAACGTCAGGTTTGGCCGCCAGCCAGCCTTCACGTGACATGGGTTTTAACCCTGAGACGTTTGCAGCGTTAATCCCGCCAGCACGGCGAATCAACTCATCCCCTACCGTTCCCTTACCTGCAACGATACGACCGTCGTAACTCAGTAAATAGCGTTTGCCCGTCTTTGCCATTGGGCTCATATCTGCATTCCAACGCTTAGCAAGCTCTGACCCTTGGGGTTTTTTACCCACGTAGCTGCCGATAGATTTAATACTATTGGCAAAGGTGCTTACCTGTTCTTTGGGTGCCACATTGACCGCTTTAACCTTTAAGCTATTTAAGCGCTGATAGATACTCGCAGGCTGCACCATATAACTACCGAGTACCAAATCAGGCTTGACTGCCAAGACTGATTCAGCAGTAATATTACGGTGCATGCCTACTGCGGGCACGCTCTTTAGCGCTGGATTATCATTGGTCGCATCTTTACCAACCAATTTATCAGTCGCGCCTAATGCCACTACTACGTCTGCAACATCTGGACTCATCGCGACAATACGCTCATAAGCTTGGGCGGAAAGCGAGGGCAAGGCAAATGCGCCAATCATAACAGCTACGTTTAATGTACCTTTACTAAAAGACTGGTCTATCATTGAAGGCTTTTCTGATGTTAGATTTTTGCTGCTTTTTTTAAATAACTGAGAGGACATGAAAATTCCTTGTTCATAATCTTTAAGGACTACTGATGACGGTTGTCGATTAATAATAATGATTGATTAGAACGACTGGCACGTAAAGTGTTATGCAAAGAAAGTGTTACGCAAAGGATATGCAGCTCTAGTTCCAGTCGTCATTATTTATATGCTACGTTAAATCTATACCATTTCCTCAGTGCTTAGCGCTTGGGTTACCGTCGTTTGCACTGCGACTTCTGAATACGAATGAGCTGCGACAATATTGGCGACAATTTGCTGCCATTCAACAAGCTCAGGTGTGCCTTCAATACGTTGACCAAATACACTAAATATACTAGACCCTTTGTTATCAAAACCTTCAATACAAGTCACAATACCGTCTTTAGTTGGGCGCTTAACGCACCATACTTGCGCTAACGCTTTGTCTTTTAGGTGCAGCGTAAAATTATTGTGACCTTTATCTAACACATTAAACCAGTCCCCCATACGCTTTAACGTTTGCACGGTACCCGTTTGAATTTGTACCAAACCACTATTACCAACGAACGTCATAATGGGACATTTGGCATCACGCGCTTGTTCAAAAATCGCTTCGACAGCGCTAATATCAAGACGATGCGTCATTTGTTCAGGGGCTTGTTGGTAGCTGCTGGCGCGATCGATATCGAGATTTTTTAACAAGCTATGAAACTGATGCACGTCTGTCATTTCTTGCCAACCTTGTTGCAGTTGCGCACGCTCCTCTTCACTCAGCGCTTTATAACGCCAGTCTGTAGGCTGCTCCTGAGCAGTTAGGGTTAGCTCATCAATACCAACCGTTTGTAATTGCTCCTGAATCATCGCTTGCCAGCGGGCAATGCTGTCCGCACTCAACTCACGTAGATAAACTTTGTCGATGGCAGCGCCCTCGGCATTATAAAACTGGATACTATAAGAAGGCTTATCAGCGCGGCTGGTATCAGTGACCGCCAACATATGATGCCATTGCCACATAAAGAAACGTAAATCCAAACCGCCAACATTGAGCGCCAATCCCATTTTTTCGCCCAGCTTAAGATTGTTGTATGGCGCCGTTTTTTCATGGACAGCTAGCTCGTTTCTCACGATGCTTTCCATATCACCAAACTTTTCAAACTGCTTTAAGACCGCTTTACACTGATTACCAATATAATGGCTATAAGGGGATGCTAGCATCAGCTCAAACTCGCTTACCCCAAGTGCAATCGCCCCTTCTGTAGGAAACAGCATCGGTGTTTTTGTTTTTAAAGTTTGATACTGCTGCCAAAGCTCAGTATTTTTTTTGGTTAAAAATAACGGGTAACTCATAGGGCGCTCCATAAACTAGTCGGTAATAAAAAAGCCAATCACCTTGGCTTTATCAGTTTGAAAGTTGAATGCATGAAAGTAGCAGCGATAAAATATATGACAGATGTTTAAAAAAGCACGGCTTGTCAAAGCTTCAACAAGCGGCTGTTTATTCATAACAGCTTTTTCATCATTGACGTTTATCATTTCTGCTAAGGAGTATTGAACGGAAATTATTATGGCAACATTTTTTCACTTTGTAAATAGTAATAATTATCATTTGCATCTTGATAATTATTATCGTTTGAAATATGATGTCTGAACTTTGTTACTGACGATAGTGAGTTTAGTAACGAAACCTTGATGAACTAAACCAATACACTGTTGCTTTAAATCGATTTCTTAGCTTTCTAAGATCTTTAAGCAGCGCGACTTTCTTACTTTTCCTCCTACGATGGTTGTTTTATTTATGTCGATTTTAGCGTCTCAACTCCCTTTAACTCATACAAGATTACACACCCATCCGCCACAGCTACGTCGTCGCCCTTTAGCCATGAGTATCGCTTTAGTCATATCTGGATTGCTACCTTTTTCAGTCCAAGCGGCGCCAACAGCGCTACCAACAGCTGAAACCTACTCTAAAAACCCCTCTGACAAATCCGATGATGCAGCCATGCCGAGCATACGTTTAGACCCCATTGTAGTGACTGCCACTCGCTCAGAACGGGCGTTAAGTGATGCACCCGTAGCGTTGCAAGTATTGAGCCGCCAAAAGCTCGATGACAATCATGCTCATACTTTAAAAGACGCTTTAGCACTACTGCCCAATGTGTATTTACGCGAAGTCCATGGCAAGACCGGTTATGAGGTCAGCATGCAAGGCTTCACAGGTGACCAAGTATTGGTATTGATTGATGGCTTACCCATTACTGCAAGTACCGGCTCGACGGTAAACTTAAATCAATATATGAATATGGACATAGAACAAATAGAAGTGGTTCAAGGAGCGGCTTCAGCGCAGTTTGGTAGTGCAGCCATGGGCGGTGTGATTAATATTATTACCAAACCCATTGATGCAGCAAAAGGACATATCACCACCGAGCTTGCCAGCAACGGTCAACAAAATCCGTCCGATAAAAAGTTAGATGCTAATAAACGTTATGTGGAAGCCAGTATTGAAGGCGCATTGGATAAGGAACAGCGTTTTCACGCTCGCTTATCAGGGTCGTATCTCGATAATAATGGCTTAAGCTTAGACCATAAAGCGTGGCCCAGATTAAAAGATGCCAGCGAGCAATCACAAATAAGTGCCCGCCTGAGCTATAGCCCTGATGGTAAAGCCATATTAGACGATGACGATAGCCGAGTGGTCAAAAATTCTCAATACTGGTTAGAGGCCAGCCACTATCAAGAAGATGATGTCAGTCGCTTTAATTATTATGTGCCACCGCGTTATTTAGCACAGCAAAGAGATGAGCACATCACCAAGCAACGCTTTAGTGTTGGGGCGCGCACTGATATTGCACCGCATGCTGATGATCGCAGTAAAACCTATCGACTATCCGCTCAAGCGTTCTATGAAGACTATCAAAGCGAATCTGATACCAAAACTCAGCAAACCATTACCAGTGCGCGTGACACTGATATCACAACAGCAGTAGCCCAAGCGCAAATCGACCTACCTGAACTAGTGCTATCCGATGAAAATATTCATCTTATCCAAGTCGGCGGTCAGGTTCAGCAAGACAAGTTAAGCCAAACGAAAAATCAAGTCAGCGAGCTTATTACCGATGAAGTCAGCCGTGATGTCGGTGAGCTATATATACAAGACGATTGGTTGATTGGGGATAATTGGGAGGTATTAAGTGGCATTCGTTATCAAAACGACGAAGACTTTGGCGATCATGTCGCACCAAAAGTCTCTCTCAAATACAACCATTTAGACACCAATGGCCGCGATCATATCTTTCGCAGCAGTATTGGCGGCGGCTATCGCGTGCCCAATCTAAAAGAGCGCTACTACGTCTTTGATCATAGTAACTTGGGCTATAAAGTCATGGGCAATCCTGACTTGCAACCCGAAACCTCAACCAGTTATCAAGTCGGCTATCAAGGTCAGCTTAGCGACAGCGTTAATTTGACGGTTAATGGTTTTTATAATGAGATCGACGATTTAATCCAAACCGATGAAGACAATGCGACCTTTGAGGGTAATATCGCCATTTATAAATATATGAACGTCGACAGCGCCAAAACTTATGGCGGTGATATCGGCATTGACTGGCAAGTAGATGACCGCGCCAAACTACAAGCAACCTACGCCTACCTGAACACACATAACAATGTGACCGATACCGAGCTGACCTATAAGCCCAATCATAAAGCCATGCTGGCACTTGATTATCGTATCAATGACAAATTACAGCTTATCCCGCGCCTTAATTATGAATCCAAGCAGCTCATTAGCACTAGCGAACAAGCGTATTCACCGTCTTGGTGGACGCTCGATAGCAAGCTCAACTATGACGCTACCGCAAACTTGAGCTTGTATGCCGCGATTAATAATATTTTTGATGTACAGCGTGATGTCAAAGACAGCAGTGACTATCGTCCTATTGATAATCGCGAATGGCTACTTGGCGCCAGTTATCACTGGTAAGCCTTTCATTAACAATAATTCTAAATCAAACATATTCGTACGATTGCTTTTCACACTTTTTTTTCACGTTTTATATAAAACAATAACCATTAAGGAGCCTGATATGACCCAAATTATCCCAGCATTTAACACCAAGCCAAAAACATTGCTGATGCTAGTAACCACCAGTATATTATCCCTCAGCATTATCGGTTGCGGCAGCGACAGTGGCGGCAACAGTAATGACAATAGCGGTAGTACGCCTCCCGTTAGCAGTGCCAGTTTTAGCGAAACCGCGACGTGGCAGGTCACCAATTTAGCCCTAGGTACAGCGACATGTTATGACTTTGATGCCAAAGCTGAGAGTGCTTGCGAGGGAGATAACTGGGATATTAAATTTGAGAATGAAGCACGTTCGCCGAAGTTATGGTCAAACAGTGGCGACTCTGGTCAGGGTAAAGGCGGCGTCTTTGGGCTAATAGATTGGTCAGATTTAGGACGTTATAGCAATGCCATCCAAGATCCTGATACTAGTCGTGACATCACCATGCATTATAATGAGGATCGTAGTGGCGGTATTTTCAATACCGAGCCTTGGTTTGAGTACAACTTAAAAGAGGCGCATCAGTTGTATCCTAACAACCGCGTCTACCTGATTACCAATGATAATAGCAATGCCATAACAGACAGTAGCGTACAGCAGCCTATTTATGCCATGCAGATTACTAGTTATTATAATGATACGGGTGCATCTGGCTATCCAACCATTCGCTGGATTGATACCGCCTTACCTAACAAGGTAAAAACCAACACCATTGATGCCTCAAATAATGATAATTGGGTCTACTTTGATTTAAAAACAGGACAAAGCAGCACGGATAAAAATAGCATCTGGCAAGTTGGCTTTAAGCGTAATGAGGTGATTTTAAATGGTGGTGATTCAGCTGTTGATAGCAACAAAGGTAAAGTCGGCGGTTACCTTGCCGCTACGCCAGCAGGATACTATAGTGACAAAGAAGGTGACGACCAAGATGCGCCTATTGTCCGTCAATTTCTGAAAGATAATACTGCTGCCACGTTAACCGACTTAACCAACATCGCCGCTTATACCAAGCCAAGTAGTGCCAGAGACTGGGTGATTGATAGTAAAGGCTCAGACCTCAACCCTGCTTACACCGGCAACTTCCCCAACTTAGACTTTGGCTGGTATACCTACAATGGAATGACCCATCAGCTAAACGCCAAACCTATTGAAACCAGCAAAGGCGCGTTAATCAGATCAGCAGAAGGTAATAGCTATGCGCGGCTACGTTTGGATAAAATCAACTATCCTGATAATAGTACAACTACGGCGACTTCATGGGAGTTTAAGTTGGATATACAGCCCGCACCTTAGTTTCAAAGTGAAAAATATGAACGAGTCTAGAACAATAAAACCGAACAATGATTGACCATATAGTCAATCCTAAATAGAATAGCTACCAATATTACAACACGCTACTGGTATAAAACTTCCTTGCTTGCTGTGCCA
This sequence comes from Psychrobacter sp. FME5, assembly GCF_014861375.1. NCBI lineage: Bacteria > Pseudomonadati > Pseudomonadota > Gammaproteobacteria > Moraxellales > Moraxellaceae > Psychrobacter > Psychrobacter sp. FME5. Next base: position 14,804 of record NZ_RRYX01000045.1, read on the forward strand.
GCGCAGACAAAGGCCGCGCAAAATTTATCCCAGTAGCACGGTGTTCGCTTTACTGTGTTTTTTACAGTGCATCGATTATATTCGCTGCATCAATCAATGAGCATAAACAGTGTCCAAGAATAGTTGCTAAAAATAGTTGTTAAAATAAAACCAATACTAATTATTATCCAACCTTTAAGTATTTAGCGTACTAAAATCACAGGAGACAAGGTGCTGGCGATAATCTCTGTCGTGGTACTACCCAAAAACAACTGCTGCAACTTTGAATGGCCGTAAGCACCCACCACCATAATATCGATGTGATTGTCTGCTTGAAATGTCAATAGGCCATGCACGGCATCAGAGGCAGATAAGTGATGAGCATCTACACTGTACCCAGCGTCCTCTAACTGTGCCGCGGCGGCACTTAAGCTTTGTTTGGCATCGTCATTATGACTGCCTATCATGACGATATGACCTTGCAGGCCTTTTAATACTGGGCTGCGCGCTACCATCCATGCGGCTTTAATAGCGGTTTTGCTACCATCAAACGCTATCATATAAGAGCTTGGTTCTTTAAATGTTTCTGAACAAATCAATACAGGGACATCGGAGGCACGAGCCACGGTTTCGATTTGGCTACCAATATTAATACGGCTGTTTTTGTGGTCTTCTCCGCGCCGTCCCATGATGATGGCACGATTTTCTGTTTTAAAACGCTCAATAGCAGGTAGCAACTTGCCGCGACGTTGATAGATGCGAATGTCGATATGACTGATGTGAGCACTATGATTGACGTGATTAAAGTTATTTTGGATATGGCTTTTGGCATCTTGGACCAAAGCATTACTATAATTATTCACTACCTTGGCTCGTGTTTCATCCAATTGTGACAGCTCTTCTAACAAAAGCTGGCGACTGTTTACCCCTATCGCACCCGACAAGTCGCGTCTAATCGATGCAGGAACGTCACTGACATGCAATAACCCAACAGGTAAATTTAGCTTACTGGCATACCATGCGGCATAATCACAAACCGATTCAGTCACTGCCGAACCGTCAATACAGGCCAAAACATGCTGTGATGTGGTCATAATCTGTCCTTAAATTTAATGATTTAACCCTATATAGCTTTAAACACACACCATAAATGCTTGGTAAGAAAACGCATCCACTGCCTTGATAATAACCAATTTGGTCGACTTCATCCAGCGATGCGTGCTTACTTATACAATAATGTTAAATTTGTTATTACCATCATTATCCAAGGTTTGAAAAAGCAGTGTCTTAAAACCTTGTCTTTATGGGCTAAAAAAGTCTTATCATCGTCTAACCACACTCCCTAGCAAATTTTGCTACAATAGTTTTCTTAGTATTTATGATTTAAGTATCGTTATTTAGGTGATGGAATTATGGCCAAAAATGCCCTACAGGCTCAATTATTAAAAGCGGGATTGGTGGATGACAAAAAAGCCAAGAAAATCAGTAAGCAAGCTCAGCATGCTAAGCGTACTGGCGACTCAGAAAGCATAGAAGCCAAAAAAGCATTGGCAGAGGCTCAAGCAAAAAAACTAGAAAAGGATCAAAAGCTCAATCAGGAAAAACAACGTGCCTTAGAAGAAAAAACGCTGAAAGCCAATATTGCGCAAATGATTAAACAGCATCAAATCACTGAGACAGATGGTGATATCAGCTACCAATTCGTCGATGATTCCAAGGTTAAAAAAATTGCTATCACTCAAAAACTATACGATCAAATAGTAGCGGGTCACGTGGTTATTGCGCGATTAGAAGAAAGCTATGCGCTACTCCCTCGTCCATTGGCTGACCGTATCGATACAAAAATGGAAGGCTTCATAGTTGTGTCTAACGATACCTCAGAAGAAGTACTGGCAGAAGACGATCCTTATGCCGCCTACGTCATTCCAGACGATTTAATGTGGTAATTGTCGACTTTTATAGTGACGGTTAAACCAAAAACCCTTTATAGTGTTAAATACGCTATAAAGGGTTTTTGGTTTAATACGCTTACTAAAGCATAGCCGCTTTAGCTGGATAATATCTTATGCTTAAAAGAATATTGTTGATACTGCTAATAGTGTTATTAGCGGCAAGCTTTTTTTATTTTGACCTGAATGAGCTATTAACGCTCGAAGGTTTGAAAGGATCAATGGCGCAATTTGACCAATATAAAGCGCACTCACCATTATTAATTATCGGACTTTTCTTTTTAATCTATGTTGTGGTCACGGCATTATCCTTACCCGGTGCTGCCATACTCACCTTGGCAGCTGGGGCATTATTTGGCTTGCTACAGGGATTACTGGTCGCTTCATTTGCCTCAAGTATCGGTGCGACACTGGCCTTTTTGACTTCACGGTATTTGCTGCGCGATACGATTAAGCAGCGATTCCCCGAACGTCTGGCAGCTATTGATGCTGGTATCAAAAAAGAAGGCGCTTTTTACTTATTTACCCTACGTCTCGTACCTATTTTTCCGTTCTTTTTGATCAACTTACTGATGGGCGTCACCGCTATTAGAGCAAGGACATTTTACTGGGTAAGCCAAATTGGCATGCTTGCAGGTACTTTTGTCTTCGTCAATGCTGGTACGCAATTGGCACAAATCGATAGTTTGTCAGGGATATTATCGTTCAATTTGATTGTCTCATTTGCCTTGTTAGGTTTTTTCCCATTGATAGCAAAAGCCATTTTAAACCTATTCAAAAAGCGTCGTGTCTATAAAAACCATCATAAGCCGAAAAAATTCGACCGCAATATGATCGTGATTGGGGCTGGTGCGGGCGGCTTGGTCACCAGTTATATCGCTGCAACTGTTCGAGCAAAAGTCACGCTCATCGAAGCGGGAGAAATGGGTGGCGACTGTCTAAACTACGGCTGCGTGCCAAGTAAAACCCTCATTAAAAGCGCAAAAGTCGTAGAACAAATGCACCATGGTGAGCGTTACGGTTTGGAGAATACAACACCGCAATTTTCATTTAAAAAAGTCATGGCGCGTGTCCATAAAGTCATCGCTGACATCGCCCCAAACGACAGTATCGATCGCTATACAGGTTTGGGCGTGGAGGTTCTAAAAGGCTATGCCAAACTTATCGATCCATGGACAGTAGAAATCGCGCTGAATGATGGTGGCACACAAACGCTCACCGCGCGGTCGATTGTTATCGCCACTGGCGCACGGCCATTTATACCGCCGTTACCTGGTATCGAAGAGAGTGGCTATGTCACCAGCGATACCATATGGCACAAGTTTTCAGCGCTTGATAAGCCACCAAAAAAACTGGTGGTGCTTGGTGGCGGCCCTATTGGCTCTGAGCTGGCACAGGCTTTTGCACGCTTAGGCTCAAATGTGACCCAAATAGAAAGGGGCACGCGCCTCATGAAAAAGGAAGATATAGAAGTCTCAGAGTTAGTGCAGCAAGCATTGATAAGTAGTGGCGTCAAGGTGTTGACCTCACATCAAGCCATTCGCTGCGAAACTTACGATGGTAAAAAATACATTGTGGTTCAGCCACAGAACGAAAAAGGTCAATCTAAAGAAATCACTATCGAATATGACGAGTTACTTTGCGCTGTCGGCCGCAGCGCACGTCTTGACGGTTATGGCTTAGAGGCCTTAGGTATCGAAACGGCTCGGACTATTGTCACTAATGAATACTTAGAAACGCTCTATCCAAATATTTATGCGGCAGGCGATATCGTTGGCCCCTACCAGTTTACTCATGTGGCATCCCATCAAGCTTGGTACGCTGCCGTAAATGGTTTATTTGGACACCTTAAAAGATTTAAAGTCGACTATCGAGTGATTCCGTGGACGACATTTATCGACCCAGAAGTCGCGCGCGTTGGCTTAAACGAGCAGCAGGCTGTTGAAAAAAATATCGACTTTGAAGTGACACGCTACGACTTTAAAACCCTAGATCGCGCAGTGACAGAAAGCGCCAACCATGGTTTTATCAAAGTAATTACCCCCAAAGGCAAAGATAAAATACTTGGCGTTACTATCGTATCTGAACACGCTGGTGACTTAATAAGCGAGTTTGTTTTGGCTATGAAGCACGGCTTAGGGTTGAATAAAATACTTGGCACCATCCATGTTTATCCCACATGGGCGGAAGGTAATAAGTATGTTGCTGGTGAATGGAAACGCAACCATGCCCCTGAAAAAACCTTGAATTGGCTTGAGAAATATCATACATGGCGTCGAGGTTAGCTGAATTTTACCGATACATTTAGGGTATGTTCAACAGACCCTACACCGCTTTTGCTAACTCTTTATGTTTTAAACCAATCGTTCTAAGCTTACCTTTATCATCAACCTCTTTGATGACCAACGACCATTCATCATTAATTGTAACTGTATCGCCCGATACTGGCACCATATCCAAGCTGTCTTTGACATATTCAGCGACCGTTTGCTCCCACATATTTGTTATCTTATCCTCAGGGTCAGGTTTAGATTTTAGTTTATCTACTAAAGACTCAGATGTCATGACGCCTGTAAAGAATGGCAAATCTCCTAGCTTTACACTCGGTGATAGCAACCAATCACCATAAAAGTCATCGATGGCCTTACGATCTAATGTCGTGTCATTAAAAATCTTGGCAATCTGACTGGCATGATTACCCCTCATGGCGTACCAGACAATATCACCAAATTTGAGCTTGGTACTGTCATCGACAAGGATAATCTGCTTGCCACGTACCAAGGCAAAAACGCTAATCTCATTAGGATTGACTCGATTAGAGATACCCATCGGATGACGACCAATCGAAAACGCGCCTGACTTTACTTGAAACTGATATAACGTAATACTGGCTTTGTCCGACACCCAAACTTCATGCTCTTCTTCTGGGTCTTTATTGTTCGGAATACGTACTTTAAATAAATCCGCCATAAATGGAATGGTGGTGCCTTGCAAAATCAAGGATAAAACCACCACGCCAAAAGCAATATCAAACAGCTTAAAAGCACCATCTATCCCTGCCATTACGGGCAAAATCGCAAGCGTAATAGGCACTGCGCCACGTAAACCGACCCAAGAAACAAAGCCAATCTCTCTATCTTTAAACTTAAACGGTTTAACGCTGCTATAAACTGCGATAGGACGGGCAACCAAAATCATAAAGGCGGCAATCGCAACCGAGTAATACCAAACATCGATAACATTGGATGGTGTTACCAATAAACCCAATACCACGAATAATACTGCTTGTGATAACCAAGCAAAACTATCCATCACTCGCATAACGTGCTCGGTTGAGCGGACTTTGTGGTTGCCAATCAGCACACCCGTGAGATAGATCGCCAAAAACCCACTACCGCCAATCAGGTTGGTCGCGGCAAAAACGGCCAAGCCAGCCGACATAATTAAAATGGCATACATGCCCTCTGCCAACAGTATCTTGGGTAGTAATCTTGCCAATAAATAGCCAAACAGTAAGCCCATGCCCAAGCCAAAGCTAAGCTGCTGTAACAACAACCCCAAGAAGCCCAGCACTGTTTGCCCAGCAGGATCCACATTCAAGGCAATGAGTCCTGTCACTAGCAAAATAGCCAAAGGGTCGTTGGCTCCCGACTCTAGCTCTAGTGTCGCCTGTACGCGGTCGTTAAGTTTAACCCCGCCATTACGTAGCAGTGAAAATACCGCTGCCGCATCGGTCGAGCCCACAATCGCTGCCATTAGCAAGCCCAAGCGCCAATCGACATCGAGTAGCCAAGTCACGAAGACACCCAATATCATGACCGTAGCCAGCACGCCCCAAGTAGCGAGAGTGATGGCTGGCTTTAGACCGACTCGGAAAGATTTAAATGAGGTTCGTAATCCACCATCTAGCAAAATACAGGCTAAAGCCGCCTGGCCCACAAAGTTAGCGATACCATATTGAGAAAACTCAATACCCAAGATACCTTCTTCACCGGCGAGCATACCTACTACTAAAAATAATAATAATAGTGGAACGCCCAAACGCGCTGATAACGTACTTGCCATAATACTGGCAAAAATTAATACTGCCCCTACGAGATACAGGATATTTAAGGTATCCATCTTTTTTTAAGCCCTATTTTTAATCATTATTACGTGAGTGTTGGCTTTACCTTTTCTAGCCCGTGTGTTCCAAAAATGCTACCACTTTAGATATCCTAAATAAAATCATCTCAAACCAATTTACTTAAATGTCCAAACCATAAAAGCTGACTATATTTTATAACATATAACCCTGTTGTTAGTCTCTGCTAAACGCCAATAACCTACAATTCAGATAGAAAACCGTGGTTATACAGTTACCCTTAGGCTTTTAATAATAAAGCCCTACATCAAATCTATAGTGAGTTCATTTTAAAACTGATACGAGTACTAACTATGTATAGCAAAAGTCGATTAACAACCTACAATGTAACATTAAAAAAGCCCTACTTAGTAATGATACTAAATAGAGCTTTTTAGTGCTTATCAATTATTAAACAATGCGCATTATAATAAATGATATCGTTCACTTATAGTCAGATGACCACAAAAATGTTATAAAATAAATCAATTAAACGATTACCAGTATAAACGACCATGACTTACTCCCTAGATTATCGCAAACAAGTTTTAAAAAGCTTAGATGAGGGCATGACCTTTGCCGAAGCTGCTGTTTTCTATGATATCAGTCCAACGACTATCCAGAAGTGGAAAAAGCGTCTTCATAGTAAAACCAC